>NZ_JAMXSG010000305.1:0-6445 GCF_024124365.1 Pseudonocardia sp. McavD-2-B | reverse complement strand
GGCCGGCCGAGGACGACGAGCCGGCCGGCCGCCACGCCCTGCGCGACGACGTCGAACCGGCCCCGCTGCCCGAGCCGGGCCCCGCGCCGGCCGACGACGGCCCGCCCGCACCGCTGTCGATCCCGTCGCGGCCGCGACAGGACGCCGGTGGCTCGGCGCTGGCGGCGCTCGATTCCATGATCATCGGCCCGTCCGCGGCGTCCGCGCCGCTGCCCCCGGGGGTGCGTCCGGGGCCGTACCCGGACTCGGTGCTCGCCCCCACCGACGGTGGCGACCCGCCCGAGACGCACCGGGTGAAGGTGCACAGCGGTTCGCGGAGGTTCCACCCGCCCGAGTCGCCGTACTACGTCCGCACCCGCGCGGACCTGTACTTCACCGCGGAGGGCGCGGCGCGGGCGGCCGGGTTCATCGCCTGGCACGAACGCCCCGGGGCCCGCTGAGCCCCAGCGCCTCCGGACACACGACGGCCCCGGTACTCCTCGGAGTACCGGGGCCGCGGTGTGGCGCGGGCCGGGACCTAGACGATGGTCCAGGTGTCGCGGCCGTTGAGCAGGGCCTGCAGGTCCGCGTCGGGCTTGGCGTCGCGGGCCGCCTGCACTTGGGCGCGGGCGGCGTCGTCGTAGGTGGTGCGGTCGGTGTTGCGGAAGACCCCGGTGACGGTGTGGGTGAGGTCCTGGTCCGAGAGCCGGGACAGGGCGAAGGCCAGCTCGTGGTCGGCGGCGTCGTGCACGACGATCTGTGCGGCGTCCACCGAGGCGGTCTCGACGACCCTGAGCTTGAACCCGTCCTGCACCACGGCGTGCGAGCCCTCGGCGCCGAAGACGATCGGCTCACCGTGGACGACGGGGATGAGCCGGTTGTCGGTGTCGCCCTTGCGGAGCACGTCGAAGCTGCCGTCGTTGAAGATGGGGCAGTCCTGGAAGATCTCGACCAGGGCGGAGCCGCGGTGCTCGGCGGCGGCCTGGAGCACGGCGGTGAGGCTCTTGCGGTCGGAGTCCAGGGCCCGTCCGACGAAGCTCGCCTCGGCCCCGAGGGCCAGCGAGATCGGGTTGAACGGGTGGTCCAGTGATCCCATCGGGGTGGACTTGGTGACCTTCCCGACCTCGGAGGTCGGGGAGTACTGGCCCTTGGTCAGCCCGTAGATCCGGTTGTTGAACAGCAGGATCTTGATGTTGACGTTGCGGCGCAGCGCGTGGATCAGGTGGTTGCCACCGATGGAGAGCGCGTCGCCGTCGCCGGTCACGACCCAGACGCTGAGGTCCTCGCGGCTGGTCGCGAGACCGGTCGCGATGGTCGGGGCGCGGCCGTGGATGGAGTGCATCCCGTAGGTGTTGAGGTAGTACGGGAATCGCGAGCTACAGCCGATGCCGGACACGAACACGGTGTTCTCGCGCTTGAGGCCCAGGGTGGGGAGGAACTGGCGGACGGCGGCGAGGACGGCGTAGTCGCCGCAGCCGGGGCACCAGCGGACCTCCTGGTCGGAGGTGTAGTCCTTCGCGGTCTGCTTCGCGTCCGTGGTCGGGACGCCGTCGAGGCCGCCGATGGACGGCAGGCCCAGGTCGGTGGCGGTCATGCCTGCGCTCCAGTGGTCTCGTTGGCGATGTCGGACGCCGACTCCGGGTGCTTGCCGGTGAGGTAGTCCAGGAACACGTCCTGGAGCTCCTCGGCGCCGAACGGGAGCCCGGCGACCTTGGTGTAGCTCTTGACGTCGACCAGGTGCTCGGCGCGCAGCAGCATGGCGAGCTGACCGAGGTTCATCTCGGGGCAGAGCACCGTGCGGTAGCCGCCCAGGATCTCGCCGAGGTTGGCCGGCATCGGGTTGAGGTTGCGCAGGTGCACCGTGGCGACCGAGTGGCCCAGCTTGCGCACGCGCCGCGCCGCCGCGTTGATCGGGCCGTAGGTCGAGCCCCAGCCGATGACGAGGAAGTCCGCGTCGCCGTCGGGGTCGTCGACCACGAGGTCGGGGACGTCGATGCCGTCGATCTTGGCCTGGCGCAGCCGGACCATGCGGTCGTGGTTGTCGGGGTCGTAGGAGATCGAGCCGCGCCCGTCGGCCTTCTCCAGCCCACCGACCCGGTGCTCCAGCCCGGCGGTGCCCGGGATCGCCCACGGCCGGGCCAGGGTCTCGGGGTCACGCAGATACGGCCAGAACTCGCCGGACCCGTCGGGGGCGTTGGGTTCGGTCGCGAACCCCGGGTCCACCGTCGGCAACGACTCGACGTCGGGGATCTTCCACGGCTCGGAGCCGTTGGCCAGCGCCCCGTCGGAGAGCAGCATGACCGGGGTGCGGTACTCGACCGCGATCGCGGCGGCCTCGACCGCGGCGATGAAGCAGTCCCCCGGCGTGCAGGGGGCGATCACCGGCAGCGGCGCCTCCCCGTTGCGCCCGTGCAGCGCCTGGAGCAGGTCGGCCTGCTCGGTCTTGGTCGGCAACCCCGTCGAGGGCCCACCACGCTGCACGTCGATGACCAGCAGCGGCAGTTCCAGGGCGACGGCCAGGCCGACGGTCTCGGCCTTGAGCGCGATCCCCGGCCCCGACGTGGTGGTCACGCCGAGTGCCCCGCCGAAGGCTGCGCCGAGGGCGGCGCCGACACCGGAGATCTCGTCCTCGGCCTGGAACGTGGTCACGCCGAAGGCCTTGTGCTTGGACAGCTCGTGGAGGATGTCCGAAGCCGGGGTGATCGGGTAGGTCCCCAGGAACACCGGCAGGCTCGTCGTCCGCCCCGCGGCGATGAGCCCGTAGGCCAGGGCGACGTTCCCGGTGATCTGCCGGTAGGTCCCCGGCGCCAGGCGGGCCGGCGCGACCTCGTAGGTCACCGCGAACGCCTCGGTCGTCTCCCCGTAGGCGTGCCCCGCACGGAACGCCAGGATGTTGGCCTCGGCGATGTCGGGCTTCTTCGCGAACTTCTCCCGCAGGAACCGCTCGGTCGACTCGCTGGGGCGGTGGTACATCCAGGACAGCAGACCCAGGGCGAACATGTTCTTCGCCCGCTCGGCGTCCTTCTTCGACAGCCCGGTCTCCTCCAGGGCGCCGCGGGTCAGGGTCGCCATCGCGACCCCGTGTACCGCGTAGGGCTCCAGCGAGCCGTCCTCCAGAGGGTTCGCCGCGTAGCCGACCTTGGTCAGGTTCCGCTTCGTGAACTCGTCGGTGTTGACGATCAATACCCCGCCCTGGGGCAGGTCGCCGATATTGGCCTTCAGTGCCGCCGGGTTCATCGCCACCAGCACGTCGGGGCGGTCACCGGGGGTGAGGATGTCGTAGTTCGCGAAGTGCAGCTGGAACGACGAGACGCCCGGCAGGGTCCCGGCAGGTGCCCGGATCTCCGCGGGGAAGTTCGGCAGTGTCGACAGGTCGTTGCCGAAGTTCGCGGTCTCGGAGGTGAAGCGGTCCCCGGTCAGCTGCATGCCGTCACCGGAGTCGCCGGCGAACCGGATGACCACCCGGTCGCGCTGGACGACCTCGGAGTCGCGTGCCTCGACGGGGGTGTCGCTGGTCGTCATGGGCTGATGGTCCCCAGTTCGGCGTCGAAATGTGCCTCGATACGTCGAGGTTAACTCCCGGTTCGGGCCCCTGTCCGGAGACCCGGAGCCACGTCACATAACCTGGGTTACGTTCGTGGTGACGGTCACTTCCTGCTGATCTTCTTCTGCAGTGCGGCGACACGTTCCGCGAACGCCTCGGAGTGCACCGTCTCGGCCTGCGCGCGGACCTCGACGTCGGTGGCGTCGGCGTGCGCGGCGAGCCGCGAGGTGATCCGCATCGTCGCCTTGGTGGTGACGATCAGGTCCCGCGGTGCGGCGGCCGCCCGGCCCGCGAGCTCGCGGGCGCCGGCCATCAGGTCCTCGTCGCTGTCGTAGGCACGCCAGGCCAGGCCGATGCGCTCGGCCTCGCGGGCGTCGAGGACGTCGCCGAACAGGGTCATCGCCGCGGTGCCCTGGGCGCCGAGAGCGCGCTGGGCCATCCACGTGTAGCCGCCGCCGGGGTGCAGGCCCAGCTGCATGAAGCGGACGTCGAACCTCGCGCTCGGGCCGGCCAGCCGGACGTCGCAGGCCAGGGCCAGGTTGATCCCGGCGCCGACGGCGGCGCCGTTGACCGCGGCCAGGGTCGGCAGCGGGGACGAGGCGATGGCGAGGAATCCGGAGTAGACGCGCTTGAGCGTCGCCGGGTCGGCCTCCTGCAGCTCGGCGAGGTCACCGCCCGCGCAGAAGGCGGGTGCCTGCCCGGTGACGACGATCGCGCCGACCGAGTCGTCGGCGTTCGCGGCCTCGACGGCGGCGACGAGCTTCTGCGAGAGGTCCAGGTTCAGCGCGTTGCGTCGTGCCGGGTTGGACACGGTGAGCACCGCGACACCGTCGGTGACCTCGGTGCGGACCTCTGTCGTGACATCGCCGTCGTTCATGGGCCCGACTCTTCCACGCCGGGTTAGCCTTCCGCACGTGACGGGTGCACAGGTGACCGGGCGGGCCGAGCTGCCCCGCCACCACGCCGGCTGCTTCGCCTGCGGTGACGGTCCCGGCGGGCTGCGGATGCGCTTCGCCGATCCCGGCCCCGACTCCGACGGGCGGGCCCGGGTGACGGGGGCGGTCGTCGTCGCCGACACGCACGAGGGCGCGCCCGGGCTGGCGCACGGCGGCGTACTGGCCACGGCGATGGACGAGCTGTTCGGCGCGCTCCAGCACCACCTCGACGGCCACTTCGTGACCGCGGAGCTGACCACCCGCTACCGGGCGCCGGTGCCGCTCGGCACGACGCTGCACCTCGACGCGGTGATCGAGTCGGTCGACGGGCGCAAGCTGTGGGTCCGCGGCACGGGCAGGCTCGACGCCCCGGACGGCACCGTCGCGGTGTCGGCGACGGCGCTCTTCCTCGGCGTCACGCTCGACCACTTCCGCCGCTACGCCCCCGAGGGCACCCGCTTCCGGGAGCGGCACGCGCGCTGAGCCGCGGTCGGGGCGGGTCACACCCGGGAACGCACTGCCCGGTTCGTCCGTTGACCCGGATGACCCCCGAAGGACCGCACGGAAAGGCGACCCCGGCGTGCACAGCCACATGAACGGTCTGAAGACGGCCGTCCTCCTCGGCGCGATGAGCGCCCTGATCCTCGCGATCGGCGGGGTCCTGGGCGGGCGCGGCGGACTGGTCATCGCGCTCGTCATCGCGTTCGCGGTGAACGGGTGGGCCTACTTCAACTCGGCGAAGACGGCGCTGCGGTCCATGCACGCCCAGCCGATCACCGAGGCCGAGTACCCGCAGCTGTTCCGGATCGTCCGCGAGCTGAGCCAGCGGGCCCGCCAGCCCATGCCGTCGCTGCACATCAGCCCGACCGACGCGCCGAACGCGTTCGCCACGGGCCGCAACCCGCGGCACGCCGCGGTCTGCGTGACCACCGGTCTGCTGCACCTGCTCGACGAGCGCGAGCTGCGCGCCGTCATCGGCCACGAGCTCAGCCACGTCTACAACCGCGACATCCTGATCTCCTCGATCGCCGGTGCGCTCGCCTCGGCGGTGTCGTTCCTCGCGAACTTCGCGATGTTCGCCTCGATCTTCGGCGGCGGCGACGAGGACCGCCCGAACCCGATCGCGATCATCCTGGTCGCGATGCTGGGGCCGATCGCGGCCGGCGTCGTGCAGATGGCCGTCAGCCGGTCCCGGGAGTACCAGGCCGATGCGTCGGGTGCCGAGCTCACCGGGGACCCGCTGGGCCTGGCCTCGGCGCTGCACAAGCTCAAGTACGGCACCGCGGCCGCTCCGCTGCCCCCGGACCCGCGGCTCACCGCGCAGTCGCACCTGATGATCGCCAACCCGTTCCGGCCCGGGGAGAAGATGGCGAGGTGGTTCTCCACCCATCCGCCGATCGAGGACCGGATCGCGCGGCTCCAGCAGATGGCCCGCCGCTGACCGGACCGTTCCGGGGGTGGTTGCGTGTCCCCGGGTCGCTGTTCCGTAACGGTTCGGGGTACCGCGAGCGATGGAACTCTCAGAGCAGAGCTCCCCCTGCGGAAGAGGACCCATGAGCGAGACCCCGTCCCAGAAGCCCCGCCACGCACTCACCGACACCGGTGGGACGCCGTCGGTGCCGCTCCAGGACGGCCCGGTCGAGGTGCCGTCACCGGCGTGTCCGGGGGACGACGTGGTCACCTGGGCCGGCCCGGGGGAGCAGGTCGCGCTGCCGACGGCCCGGTCGTCCTCGGACGCCGACGCACCGGTCGCGCCGACCGCCGATGCGGACGTCCCGGCCCCCTCCGCCCCGGACGCCGACACGGACACACCGGTCGCGCCCACCCCGGACGCGGAGCCGCAGCCCCGTGCCCCTCGGGCGGCCGCGCCGGACACGATGCCCGACGGCGGGTCCTCCGACGACGCGCCCACCACCGCGCTGCCCGTCGTCCCGCGTCCCCGCGACGCGGCCGGTCCCGGTCGGCAGCGGCCGGTCGGCGGCCCGTC
>NZ_JAMXSG010000304.1:0-6454 GCF_024124365.1 Pseudonocardia sp. McavD-2-B | reverse complement strand
GCGCGCGGCTGGCGTCGCTGGCCCGGCGGCTGGCGCGCCGTGAGACCCCCGCGGACCGCATGCTGGCCCGCCACCGCGCGGGCGGCGGCATCCCGGGGCTGGGGCACCCGACGACGCACGGCGCAGGCTGAACCGGTCCCACCCGGCCGACCGGGCCCCGGCGACGCGCGCCGGGGCCCGGCCCGGCTCACCGGTAGCTGTGCTCCTCGGCGGGGTACTCGCCGTGCGCCACGTCGGCGGCGAACGCGGCCGCCGCGTCGTGCAGGGCCGAGCCGAGCTCCGCGTACTTCTTGACGAAGCGCGGCACCTTCCCGCGGTTCATCCCGGCCATGTCCGACCAGACGAGGACCTGGGCGTCGCAGTCGGGCCCGGCGCCGATGCCGACGGTCGGGATGCGCAGCTCCCCGGTCACCCGCTTGGCGACGTCGGCGGGCACCATCTCCAGCACGACGGCGAACGCGCCCGCCTCCTGCACGGCCAGCGCGTCCTCGACGAGCCGGTCGGCGGCGTCGCCGCGGCCCTGGATGCGGAACCCGCCCAGCGCGTGCTCGCTCTGCGGGGTGAACCCGAGGTGGCCCATCACCGGCACGCCGGACGCGGTGAGCGCCTCGACCTGCGGCGCGAAGCGCGCACCGCCCTCGAGCTTGACCGCGTGCGCCCCACCCTCCTTCATGAACCGGAACGCCGTCTCCTGCGCCTGCGCGGGGGAGATCTGGTAGCTGCCGAACGGCAGGTCGGCGACGACGAGCGCGCTGCGGGAGCCGCGCACCACGGCCCGGGTCAGCGGGACCAGGTCGTCGACCGTGACCGGGATGGTGTTGTCGTGGCCGAACACGTTGTTGCCCGCGGAGTCGCCGACGAGCAGCACCGGGATACCGGCGTCGTCGAAGATCTCGGCGGAGTAGACGTCGTAGGCGGTCAGCATGGGCCAGCGCCGGCCCTCCTGCTTCCACTGCAGCAGGTGGTGGACGCGGGTCCGCTTCGGCGGGGTCGCGGGCGCCCGGTACGGGGCCGCCACCTCTCCGCTCTCCTGTGTGCTCACCGGTGAGCTCCTTCCGTCCTCGAGGCTCACGCTGGTCGGGGGTCCCCGGGTTCGCCGTCGATGGCGGACGCCAGGGTGGCAGCGCACGGGCCCGGACCGCCCCGTGGTGTGGGCACCCTCACCCGGGCCGTGACCCGCGACCGGTCACCGTCGGGGGTCGGTGGCATGCTCACGGTCATGCTCCCTCGGCTGTTGCGACGACGTGCCCACCGACGAGAGACACCGGCCCCGGCCCGCCGGCGGACGCGTCCGGCCGCGCTCGCCGTGCTCGGCGCGGCGACCCTCGTACTGGTCGGCGCGTGCGCCGACGCGGGCACCGGTGACCAGCCGCAGGCCGCGCAGAACCCGCCGGAGCTGGCGCAGTTCTACGACCAGCAGCTGCAGTGGGGCCCCTGCAACGACTACGCCCCCACCGCGGACGACGCGCAGACCTACGCCGACCCGCAGTTCGACTGCACCCGGGTGACCGTCCCGCAGGACTACGCCCGGCCCGGCGACGGGAAGACGATGCAGATCGCGCTGCTGCGCAAGAAGGCGACCGGCGCCAAGATCGGCTCGCTGTTCGCCGACCCGGGCGGCCCCGGCGCCTCGGGCACCTCGTTCGTCGCGCGCCAGGCCGCCACCTGGGCCACCAACGGCCTGGGGGACCGGTTCGACCTGGTCGGGTTCGACCCGCGCGGCACCGGCGCCAGCCGGCCGCGGATCCAGTGCCTCACCGACGCCGAGAACGACGAGGAGCGCACCAAGGTCTTCGCCGACCCCTCGCCCGCCGGGGTCGCCGCCGCCGAGGCCGACAGCCGTCAGTTCGCCGAGCGCTGCACCCAGCGCACCGGGGCCGACGTGCTGGCGAACGTCGGCACCCGTGACGTCGCGAAGGACATGGACGTCATGCGGGCCGCCGTCGGCGACCAGAAGATGACCTACGCCGGCTTCTCCTACGGCACCGAGCTCGGCACCGCCTACGCCGAGGCGTTCCCGCAGAACGTCCGCGCGCTGCTGCTCGACGGCGCGATCGACCCGACGCAGTCGACCATCGACTCCACGGTCAAGCAGAACGCCGGGTTCCAGCTCGCGTTCGACAACTTCGCCGAGGACTGCACCAGCCGCCCCGGCTGTCCGCTGGGCACCGACCCGGCGACGGCGACCCAGGCGTTCCAGACGGTGATGCGGCCACTGATCGACACGCCCGCGAAGGTCAGCGACGGGCGCGTCCTGAGCTTCTCCGACGCCCAGACCGGCGTCAGCCAGGCGCTCTACGTCTCCCAGCTGTGGCCTGCGCTGCAGCAGGGGATCTCGCAGGTCGCGAACGGCAACGGCGACCTGCTGATGCGCCTGGCCGACCTCTACCACGAGCGCGACGACCAGGGCCGCTACTCGAACATGCTGCAGGCCTTCCAGTCGATCAGCTGTGTGAACCAGCCGGCGCTGAAGGAGCCGTCGGAGGCCCTGGAGCTGGCGACGCGGGCCGACGAGGCCGCCCCGTTCCGCTCCACCGGCCGCGGCCCGGTCGGTGCCCGCGACGCGTGCGCGTTCTGGCCGGTCCCGCCCACCAGCGAGCCGCACACGCCCCAGGTCGACGGGCTCCCGCCGGTCGTCGTGGTGTCGGTCACCGGTGACCCGGCCACGCCGTACCAGGCCGGGGTCGACCTGGCCCAGCAGCTGAACGGCAGCCTGATCACGGTCAACGGCAACCAGCACACCGCGTCGCTGCAGGGTGACGCGTGCACCGACACGCTCGCGATCGACTATCTGGTGAACCTCACGCTCCCGCCGCAGGGCGCGGAGTGCACGCTCGCGCCGAGCTGAGGGCCGTCGTCGGGGGTGTGCGGGCGACCACGACCGGGTCGCCCGCACACCCCGGTAACGTCCGCGTAACACGGGGTTCCTAGGCTCCGCCGCATGGACCGCCAGCAGGAGTTCGTGCTCCGCACGCTCGAGGAACGCGACATCCGTTTCGTCCGTCTCTGGTTCACGGACGTGCTCGGATACCTCAAGTCGGTGGCGGTGGCCCCGGCCGAGCTGGAGGGCGCCTTCGCCGAGGGCATCGGCTTCGACGGCTCGGCCATCGAGGGCTTCGCCCGCGTCTACGAGTCCGACATGGTCGCCAAGCCCGACCCGTCGACGTTCCAGGTGCTGCCCTGGGAGACCGCCTCGGGCGAGCACTACTCGGCGCGGATGTTCTGCGACATCGCCATGCCCGACGGGTCGCCGTCCTGGGCCGACCCGCGGCACGTGCTGACCCGCGCGCTGAACAAGGCGGGCGAGGCCGGGTTCACCTGCTACGTGCACCCGGAGATCGAGTTCTACCTGCTGCGCGACCTGCCCGGCGACGGCACCCGGCCCGTCCCGGCGGACTCCGGCGGCTACTTCGACCAGGCCAGCCACGACGTCGCCCCGCACTTCCGGCGCAACACCATCGAGACGCTGGAGTCGATGGGCATCTCGGTGGAGTTCTCCCACCACGAGGGCGGCCCCGGCCAGCAGGAGATCGACCTGCGCTACGCCGACGCCCTGACCATGGCCGACAACCTCATGACGTTCCGCTACGTCGTGAAGGAGGTCGCGCTCACCCAGGGCGTGCGGGCCTCGTTCATGCCCAAGCCGTTCTCCGAGCACCCCGGCTCGGCCATGCACACGCACTTCTCGCTGTTCGAGGGCGACCACAACGCCTTCCACGACCCGGACGACCCCTACGAGCTGTCCGCGACCGGCAAGGCGTTCGTCGCCGGCGTGCTCAAGCACGCCCGGGAGATCACCGCGGTCACCAACCAGTGGGTCAACTCCTACAAGCGCCTCATCACCGGCGGCGAGGCCCCGACCGCGGTGTCCTGGGGCCACGCGAACCGCTCCGCGCTGGTCCGGGTCCCGATGTACTCGCCGGGCAAGTCGTCGTCGCGGCGGGTGGAGGTCCGCACGCTGGACTCCGCGTGCAACCCCTACCTCGCCTACGCGGTCATCCTGGGTGCCGGCCTCACCGGCATCCAGAAGGGCTACGAGCTGCCCCCGCCCACCGAGGACGACGTGTGGGCCCTGACCGACACCGAGCGCCGGGCGCTGGGCTACGAGCTGCTCCCGCAGAACCTCACCGAGGCCCTCGACGTCATGGAGAAGAGCGAGCTCGTCGCCGAGTACCTCGGCGAGCACGTGTTCGACTTCTTCCTGCGGAACAAGCGGGCCGAGTGGGACGCCTACCGCCGGAACGTGACGCCGCACGAGCTCGCGACGTATCTTCCCGTGCTGTGACCGACTTCTCGGACGAGATCATCCTGGGCCCGCTGCCGAAGGGCATCACGCGGGCCGGTGAGGGCCAGTACCAGCGGGTGTGGAACGTGCTGGGCCACACCTACTGGGCGAAGGCGGTCAGCGAGACCAGCTTCGCCTTCGAGACCCTCGACCCGCCCGGCACGGGTGTCCCGCCGCACGTGCACCTGACCCAGGACGAGCACATCCACGTCCTCGACGGCGTGTTCACGCTCTACCTGGACGGGCAGTGGGAGAAGGCCGGGCCGGGCGACACCGTCCTCATGCCCAAGGGCCTGCCGCACGCCTACTACAACAAGGAACAGGGCAACGCCCGCGCGCTGTTCTGGGTCAGCCCGGCCGGGCGGCTGGCGTCGCTGTTCGACCGGCTGCACGATCTGACCGACCCGGCCGAGGTCGTGCGGCAGTCGGCGTTGCACGACGTCGACTTCCTGCCGCCGGGCAGCGTCCCCGGCGCCGACTAGCGGGTGTTGCCCGACGCGCGGTGGTAGCCGGCGAAGATCTCCTCGATCTCCTCGCCGGTGATCACCGCGTCGAGGTCGTCGAAGCCGTCGGGGGCGCGGCGCTCGACCTCGTCGATGACCCGTTCCGGGCCGCCCACGCGGTTGCGGAGCACGACGTCGGCGGTCATCGGCAGCCGTTCGGCCTCGTAGGCGGCCAGCGCCGCCGCCGGGGCGCCGCCCGCGGCCAGGTGGCGGGCGAGCGACTCGGCGTCGAGGATCGCCTGCCCGGCGCCGTTGGAGCCCATCGGGACCATCGGGTGCGCGGCGTCGCCGAGCAGGGTGACCCGCCCGTGCGACCAGCGGGGCAGCGGGTCCCGGTCGCACATCGGGAACTCGAAGATCTCCGGTGTCGCGGCGACCAGCGCGAGGTGGTCGACGTCGTCGAGGTGGAAGCGGCGGGCGTGGGAGAGGGTCTCGTCGCGGTCGGCGGGCCGTGACCAGTCCTGGCGCTGCGGGGCGGGGTCGCCGTCGGCGCCGGTCGCGATGCACACCGCCCAGTTCGTGAGGACCGTCCCCGGCGCGCTGCCGGCGCCGACCGGATAGACCACCAGCTTGGCGGCGTTCCCGCCCGCGACGACCATCGAGCGGCCCCCGCGGAACGCCGGCCAGTCCGTCGCGCCGCGCCACATCGACACCCCGTTCCAGTGCGGCGGTCCCTCGCCCGGGAACAGGCCCGCCCGCACCGCGGAGTGGATCCCGTCCGCGCCGACCAGCACGTCGCCGGTCGCCTCCGGCAGGGCGTCGTCGGCGAAGCGGACCCGGACACCCCCGTCGGAGTGCTCGACGCCGGCGAACCGGTGCCGGGTGCGGATCGCGTCGGGGCCCAGCCGTGCGCGCACGGCCTCGGTGAGCATCCGGTGCACCCGTCCGCGGTGCCCGGCGACCTGCGGGAACGCGAAGCCGGCCGCCACCCCGCAGGGTCTGCGCAGGATCGGCTGCCCGAGCCGGTGGGCGTAGGTGAGGTCGGTGGTCGCGATGCCGACGTCGGCCAGCTCCGCGGACAGTCCGAGCCCGTCGAGCACCCGCACGGCGTGCGGCAGCAGGTTGAATCCGACACCGAGCTCGCCCGCGCCGGACCCCTGCTCCAGGACGGTGGACCCGATCCCGGCCCGCTCGAGGGCCAGTGCCGCGGTCAGTCCTCCGATACCCCCACCGACGATCACGACGTGCATGGCCCGAGCCTGACCGCTGGACGCCCCTGAGGGAAGGGCGGCCCGCGATGGGGCAGGATCACCGGTCATGGACCGTCGCACGGGGACCTCGCTCGCCCGGCTCGGCCTCACCGGTGAGGACGCGGCCACGACCCTGCGCGGTCTGGGCTGGTGGGCGACCGACGGGCCGGCGCCCGGCTGCGAGGAGATCATGTGGGCGCTGGCCCGCAGCCCCGACCAGTCCCTCGCCCTGCGGGCGGTCGAGCGGCTGGCGCAGACCGCTCCGTGGCCCGCGATCGACCGCGCGCTGCGCACCGACCGCGGGCTGCGGGGGCGGCTGTTGGCGACTCTGGGGTCGTCGACGGCGCTGGGCGACCACCTCGTCGGCCACCCGGACCGCTGGCCGCTGCTGGCCGACACCGCCGAGCGCGGGGACCCGCCACCGGACCTGGCCCGGCGCACCGCGAACCTGCTGCGCGCGGTGGGGGCCGACCCGG
>NZ_JAMXSG010000303.1:0-6619 GCF_024124365.1 Pseudonocardia sp. McavD-2-B | reverse complement strand
CGGCGGCGAGCGCCCCGAGACCGGCCGTCCGGATGACCCCGTGCCGGGGCCCGGTGAGCCGGGCCAGCCGGGACAGCAGCTGGACGCCGGTCGCGAGCCCGTCCAGGACCCGCTCCCCCGGTGCCGGCGCGGTCGCCAGCGCGGCCAGCGCCGCCGGGACGACGACGGCGGCGGTGTGCACGACGGCCTCGTCGTGGGTGTCGTCGAAGTCCCAGGCGTGGATCAGCGTGGACAGCGCGGTCGCCGCCTGTGGCGCGCCGAGGCGGAGGTCGGTCCACGGCACCGCGACCGCGCCCGGCGAGACGGCGGCGAGGCCGTCGAGCACCCGGCGGGCGTCGTCGTTCGCGGCCCCGGCGGCGGCGAGGCCCAGCGCGTCCACGAGGAGGTGCAGGAGCTGGTCGCGGTGCTCCGGCGTCAGGCCGGCCCACCGGCCCGGTGTCGACGTCGGGACGGGTGTGCTCACGGTGCGGGTCACCCTGCTGCCTCCTGCGCTGGTCGGCGGGCCGATCTGCTGGTGATCGGAATCACCGGTCGGCGGCCACGAGGCAAACACGACGAGAGACCCGGGTCAATAGATTCTATAAAATCTAATCAACTGACCATCGAAAGTATCGGCGTGCTACGTTCAGTCGCCCACGGTCAGTCCCGCGGGGCAGGGCCGCGCCGAACCGGGCCGAGGCCTGCCGACCCACACCAGGAGCGCCGCAGCCGATGAGCGAGATGGACGCGCCGCCGAAGTCGCGCACGGCCTACGTGCTCGACCGGCTCAAGGCCGATCTCCAGCAGGGCGTCATCAACCCCGGCGACCAGCTGCGGCAGACCGCGATCGCGAAGCGCTACGGCGTCAGCCCCACCCCGGTCCGCGAGGCGCTGCGGATCCTCGCCGCCGACGGCACCATCGAGTACACGAGCCATCGCGGCGCCACCGTCCGCGACTTCACACCCGAGATGGCGCAGGACCTCTACCGGATGCGTGCCGAGCTGGAGGGCCTGGCCTGCGAGGTCGCGGTCGAGCGCATGACCGACGAGGGCTACGCTGCGATCGTCGCTGCGAACGAACGGCTGGTCAGGGCCACCGCCGACGGCGCCGAACCGGCGACCCTGTCGCTGCTCAACAAGGACCTCCACTTCGCGATCTACGAGACGGCCTCCTCGGTGATGGTCGAGGGCATCGCGCTGCTCTGGGCCCGGTTCAAGCCCTCGGTCACGCTGTGGGGCGTCGGCGAGTTCAGCCGGGCGCTCGACCAGGACCACGACGCGATCCTGGAGGCGCTCGGCCGCCGGGACGGTCCCGCTGCCCGGGCCGCGATGCACGCCCACGTCATGCACGCGTGGGAACTGCGCCAGACCAGCGAGGAGCTGCGCGCCACCGGCCGGGTGGGCGGGGACGCCCCCGGTTCCGCGGCCTCCTGACCACGCCCGGTGGAGCGTCTCCGGCCCCGCTCGCTGCGCGCACCGTGGTTCCCGTGCCTCGTCCTCGCCACGTTGCTCTCGCACGCCGTGCTCGCCGGCGTCCGCACGCTGATCTCCTACCGGGCACTCGCACTCGGCGGTGACGCGGTCACCGTCGGTCTCGTCACCGGCGCGTTCGCGCTCCTCCCCCTCGTCGTCGCGCTGCACATCGGGCGGGCGGTCGACCGCGGGGGCGGGGTGCTCGTCGTCCGGCTCGGGCTGATCCTGACCGTCGCCGCGGTGCTCGTCGCGGCGGCGAGCCCGTCGGCCGGGTTCCTGATCGGCGCCAGCGCGGTGCTCGGGCTGGGCCAGATCCTGCACACGGTGGCGTGCCAGAGCCTGATCCCGCTGTGGTCTCCTCCGGAGAAGGTCGACGACCGGTTCGGGCAGCTGACGCTCGGGGTCTCGGCCGGGCAGCTGGTCGGGTTCCCCGTCGCCGGGTCGGTCGCGACCCTCACCAACGCCGGAGCAACGACGGGCGAGCAGGTCGCCACCACCCCGGCGCTGCTCGTGATGGCCGGGCTCGCCGCGCTCGCCGTGCCACTGGCGTTCTGGTTCGTACCGGCGGAGCGCATCCGGGTCAGCCGCGCCGACGCCTCGGCCGTCCGGCAGAGCACCCTGGCGATCCTCGGCACTCGGGGGATGAAGCCGGCCGTCTACTCGAGCCTGACGGTCCTGACCGGCATGGACCTGCTCATGGCCTACCTGCCGCTGCTGGGACAGTCGATGGGCCTGGGCGTCGGCGCCGTGACGATGCTTCTCACCGCGCGCAGCGTCGCCTCGGTCGTGTCCCGGGCCGCGATGCCGCTGCTGCTGCGGGCCGTCCCGCGTCGGGTGCTGCTGGTATCGGCCACCCTCGCCTCGGGGGCGCCGATGGCGCTCGTGCCGCTCACGACCGACATCGTGCTGCTGACCGTGATGATGCTCGTCGTCGGCTTCTTCTGGGGGCTGGGCCAGCCGCTCACCATGTCCTGGGTGACGACCGTCGCTGACCCGCACAACCGCGCGGCGGCGCTGTCCGTACGACTGGCGGGCAACCGCATCGGACAGGTCGTCGTGCCGCTCGCCGCAGGCGGGCTGGCCGGCATCACAGGCGCAGGCGCGATCTTCCACGCGGGCGGGCTACTACTGCTCTCGTCAGCGCTGTGCACACTGGTCAGCACGCGCGAACCGCCCGCGGAACCCGGGCGGGTGGCGCCCAGCCGCCACGGAGTCCACCCCACGGACGTCACTTCTCGGCGTACCCGGCGAAGGCCTGCCGGCCGATGACCACGCAGACTCCTCGCCGAGGACCCGAGCGTCGTGCTGGCGCGACATGTCCGGGTGCCGTGTTGGTCATGGTCTGCTGCGTTGCTCCCCGCGCTTTCGTCGTCGACGTCGCGAGGACGACCCTGACCAGGTCGGCAGCCACGCCTCCACTGTCGCGAGTCGGCCGAACCGGACCACAGGCGCACTCCTGTCAATGCTCCGGCTCCTGACCCGGCAGAGGGCCACCCCCTCCCCGGCGGCCTCGTCGACAAGGGCACCAGAAGCAAGCGGGCGCGGTTCATCCCGCTGATCGCCGAGGTGCGTGGTCTGGTCCAGCACCGGATCGACGTCGTCGGGGGCCGGCCCGACGCCCGGCTGTTCACCGGACCCCGCGGCGGACGGATCACCACCACGGTGTTCCGGGACACCACCCACTGGGACGAGGTCGTCGCGTCACTCGGGTTCGAGCACCTGCGCCGCCACGGACTCCGCCACACCGGCCTGACGTGGATGGCCGACGCCGGCGTCCGGTGCACGTCACGCCAAGATCGCCGGGCACGGGTCGTTGACCACGACGCAGCGCCACCTGCACCCGGATCAGGCCGCGGGGTCGGCCGCCGGGGACTCGCTGATCGCCTCCCTGCGGGCCCCACGGTCCCCACATGGTCCTCACGAGGCTGCGGGATGACCAGCACGGTGATCGATACCCGGACAGCGAAACAGCCCGCCGACCTGGAGTTTTCCAGATCAACGGGCTGCTGTTCGGCCTGTCGGGACGACAGGATTTGAACCTGCGACCCCTTGACCCCCAGTCAAGTGCGCTACCAAGCTGCGCCACGTCCCGGCCACCCCTCGCGGGGCACGTGGAACCTTACCGTACCCACGGCAGCACCCCACCGGGGGTGTCGTCCGTGGCGTCGACGCTGCGTACGAGCGCGACGGCCTCCAGCTGCGACCCGACGTCGAGCTTCGCGAGCACCGCCCTGACCTGCGTGCGGACCGTCGGGAGCGACACGACGAAGTGCTCGGCGATGGCGTGCACCCGCACCCCGCCGGCGAGCAGTTCGAGGACCTCCCGCTCGCGGCGGGTCAGGGTCGCGATGCGTCCGCGGACGGCGCGCTGACGGCGGTCCCACTCGACGTAGCGCTGCACGAGCTGGTCGCGGTGGGTGGCGTGCAGCAGCGACCGCCCGACGCGGGCCTCCCGGATCGCGACGACCAGTGCGGGCATCGAGGCCGTCTTCGACACCCAGGTGAAGCCGCCCTGGTGCAGGGCCGCGCCGATCCGGGTGGGGCTGGAGCTGCCCGAGAGCACGAGAACCCGCCACCCCTGGGCGCGCAGCCCCGGGATGAGCGGGATGGTGTCGATCCGGCGGCCCTCGGCGTCGCGTCCGAGGTCCAGGTCGAGGACCAGCAGTCCGGGCTCGACCCCGGCGACGGCGCGGTGCACGTCGACGTGCGAGTGCGCGGGACGGAACGAGGCCGGTTCGCCCTCCGCGCGCAGGGCCAGCGCCAGCGACGACCCGACGAGCTCGTGGTCGTCGATGATCAGCACCGTCCCGAGCGGTGCGACCGCCACCGTCCGAGGGTGTGACACCCGCCCGCCCCCCACTCGGGCGGGTGTCACGTCAGGGCTCCCAGCGTGAGCAGGCCACGCCCCAGGAGCGCGGTCCGGCGGTCGAGCGCCGCGACCTCGTTCTCGTACTCCATCGGCCGGGAGCGGAGCTCCCACAGCTCGAGGGCCTGCCGCCAGGCGACGTCACGGGCCAGCACCACCGGAACGTCGGCGACGCAGCCGAGCAGCTGCTCGGACAGCGAGGTCTCGCCGGGGTCCTTTCGGTCGAAGCCGTCGAGCAGGCGGACCATGTGCAGCGAGAACACGTCGTTCACGGCCCGGTAGTCGGCCCGCTCGGCCGGGCCGGGGGTACCGCGCCCGAGGACCGTGCAGGTACGCACGACCGCGGGCGCCAGATCGAAGTTGACGTGCGCGTTCACCCCGACCACCGCGTACTCCGCCGGGGAGATCCGGTCGTGGTGGCGGCGTTCCAGCAGCACCCCCCAGGACCGCGGCGGGGTCCCCCCGGTCGCCTCGGCGTACAGGGCCCGGAAGTAGCGGCGGGCGAACTCGACGTCGAGCCGGACCAGGAAGTCCCGGTCGGCGAACAGGTCGTCGTCGAGCTGGTCCCGGATGCCGCGGGTGATGCGCAGGTAGAGCCGGTTGAACGAGGCGACGCCGTCGCCGGGTCCGTACTCGCACTCGAGGATCTCCTGGAGGTGCTCCAGGTGCGCGACGACGCCGTCGATCGTCTCCGGTGGCGTCGCGAGCAGCGCCGCGACGCGCGCCCGGCCCGCCGGGGCCGTCCCCTCGCCGGAGGGCGTCTCGATGGTGGCCGTCATCGTCGCCTCCGTGTCGCTCGATCCGGTGATCAGCCTGGTCGAGCGTGCCCGGCGACGGTATAGGGCGAATGACCTAGATGTCGGTGCGGTGCTCGCGGAGGACGGCCGCGGCGCTGGTGCGGTTGGTGACGTCGAGCTTGGCGAAGACCGAGGCGAGGTGGGCGCCGACCGTCTTAGGGGTGATGAACAGCCGGGCCGCGATCTGCTTGTTGGTGGCGCCGTCGGCGAGAACCTCCAGCACCTCCCGCTCCCGGTCGGTGAGCCGGGCCAGCGGACCGTCCACGGCGACCGGGGCACGGCCGTCCGTCGCGACCGCGGCGAGCTCCGGCACCTCGATCCGGGCCCGGTGGGCGACCTCGGCGATCTCGGTGAGCAGCGGACCGGCCCGCAGGCCCGCGGCGAGCCGGGCGGCGCGGCGCAGGTCCGCGGTGCCCTCCTCGGTGCGGCGGCCCGCCAGCAGCGCCTCGGCGCTGCGCAGCCGGGCGTAGGAGCCCGGGTAGGGCTGGCCGAGGCCGTCCAGCAGGTCCGCGACGCCTCGCCAGGTGCCCGGGTCGGACCCCGCGGTGGTCCGGGCGTCCTCGGCGGAGCACATGGCCTCGTAGCTCGCGATCACCCCGCGCAGCGCAGGGGCGGAGCGGTCCCCGCGGTCGACGAGGTCGCGCCGGTGGCGGCGCAGCCGTCGCAGCCCGCTGGCGTCGGGGGGACGTCCGGCGAGGACGGCCTGGGCGTGCGCGCGGGCACCGTGCCAGAGCAGCGGCGCGACCGCGAAGACGTCGTCGACGCCGGACTCGACGACGTCGAGCCCCTTCCCGACGTGGGCGAACGCCAGCTCCGGGTTGCCCCGCCACATCTCCAGCCCGGCGCGCAGGATCAGCAGCGGCAACCGCTGCTTGGGCAGGCCCGCCGACCCGGCGATCAGCTCGGCAGCGGTGAGGTCGACGTCGGAGCCGTCGAGGTCGCCACGGCCCATCCGCAGCCGGGCGCGGGCCAGGCGCAGCTCCAGCATCTGCGCCCCGGACGGGGCGGCCGACCATGCCGTCGCCACCTCCCGCTCGGCCTCGTCCCAGGCACCGGCGCGGAACAGCCCGTTCGCCGCCACCACCCGCAGCGACACCGACGAGGTCCGGCCCAGCCCCAGCCCGGCCATCCGCTCGGCTCCCGCCCGGGCCGCGGCGACGCCGTCGTCCAGGGCGTTGAGCGGACCGGTCAGCAGCTCCGCGCGCCGGGCCAGGCACTCCCCCAGCGTCTCCGGGTCGCCGTCGGCCTCGGCGACGGCGACGGCCTCGGTCAGCGCGTCGAGTCCGGCGGCGCCGTCGCGGGAGTGCGCGGCACCGAACCCGAGCGTCGCCAGTACCGACGCCAGTGCCCGCGGCTCCCCCACCCGGCGTGCCGCGACCAGCGCGTCCTCGGCGACGGCGCGGGCACCGGCGTAGTCGGCCCGGTCGAGCAGCGCGGCCGCGTAGCCGGCGAGGACCTCGGCGCGAGCGGCGACGGCGGCGACGGCCGGGTCGTCGCCGGCGGG
>NZ_JAMXSG010000302.1:0-6624 GCF_024124365.1 Pseudonocardia sp. McavD-2-B | reverse complement strand
ACTGCTCGGCACCGGTGGGTTCCTGTTGTTGTCCGGGCCGTCCGGCGCGGTCGGCGTGCTCGGGCTGCTGTGGGGGATCGCGGGCCTGGTCGGGCTCCGGCGCAGCACCGGCCACCGCGGGGTGGCCGGCCGGCTCACCGGGCTCACGATGGTCGACGCCCGGGAGCCCGCCCGCACCGCCCCGGCCGACCGGCCTGCTGTGCCCGACCGCCCCGCAGCGCCCGACCGCTCCGCGGGCTGACGGCTCAGGGCCGGGCGTCGGCCAGCTTCTCAGCCAGCACCGACCGCAGGATCGCCTGCTCGGCGGCGAGCATCGTGAAGGTGCACCCCAGCGCCCGGAAGCGGCGGACGTGCGCGGGGGAGTCGCAGTAGATCCCCACCGGTACCCCGGCCCCCGCGCACACGGCGGCGATCCCGGAGACCAGCTCGGCGTGCCGGTCGGACTCCGGGCCGCCGTCGCCCTGGGCGGCGAGCGGGAGCCCGTGCGCCAGCGCCAGGTCCGACGGCCCGACGAACACCGCCGCGACCCCGTCGACGGACACGATGTCGGCCAGGTTCGCCACCGCGGCGACCGTCTCCACCATCACCACCGTGCGCGGCGGTGCGAACACGTCGCGGCCCTGCCACGAGGGGCGGACCGGCCCGAAGCTGCGGACCCCGTCCGGCGGGTAGCGGCACGCCGCGACCGCCGCAGCGGCCTGCTCGGCGGTGTCGACCAGCGGGACGATCACGCCGTCGGCACCCCGGTCCAGGGCCCGCCCGATGCCCTCGGCTCCGTGGCCGGGGACCCGCACCAGCGACGGCGTGCCCGTCGCGGACAGGGCCTGCAGCATGCCCAGGACGGTGTCGTCGCCGATCAGGCCGTGCTGGGTGTCGACGCAGACCAGGTCGAACCCGACGGAGCCGGCGATCTCGGCGACGGCGGGGGAGGGCAGCTGCAGCCAGCCACCGACCGCGTCGCCGGTGAACAGTGGATCAGGGGTCATGCGACGACCGTGCCGCCCCGCCCGCCCGACACGCCAGTCGAGGCCGTCGTCCCGTCGTGTGCCGGGCGCCTGTCCGGCACACCACCGCCGTCGACGACGACACCTGGTTCCTCGACGCGGGCCCGCAGGCCGCGCGTGGTGCTCGACGACCCGGCCGCCGCACTCGGGACGGGGTGAGCCCGCCGCGACGGGCGGGGCGGGGTGCCATCATCACCCCATGTCGTCGCCGTCCGCGCAGCCGGTGTCCCTGCCCGCCCGGCCGGTGGTCGGGGTCCTGCACCCCGGCGCGATGGGCGCCGCGCTCGGATCGGCGCTCAAGGCCCGCGCGGGCGCGGTGATCTGGGCCGACGCCGGGCGCTCGCACGCCACCGCCAAGCGCGCCGAGCTGGCCGACCTGCAGGCGGTGCCGACCGTCGCCGACCTCGCCGCCCGGGCCGACGTGATCGTGTCGATCTGCCCGCCGCACGCCGCGCGCGAGGTCGCGGGCCTGGTGGGCGCCGGGCTGGCCGGGCGCACCGACCGCCCGCTCTACGTCGAGGCCAACGCGGTGTCCCCGGACACCGTCCGCGGCATCGCGACACTGCTCGGCGACCGCGCGACCGTGTGCGACGGCGCCGTCATCGGCCCGCCCGCCTGGACGGTGGGCACCACGACGCTGTGGCTGTCCGGGCCGGGGGCGGACACCGCCGCCACCCTGTTCGAGCCGGGCCCGTTCGACGCCAGGGTGCTCGGCACCGCCGGGACCGACCTGGGCGCCGCGAGCGGGCTGAAGGCCTGCTTCGCGCTGCAGAGCAAGGCGGCACCCATGCTGTGGCTGGCGCTCGAGGAGGCCGCCGCGGCGTTCGGTGTCACCGGGGCCCTGCACGCCGAGCTGGACCGGGCCGGGGTCGACCACGCCGCCGCGCTGGCCCGCGCCCGCGAGCGGATGGCGGGAAAGGCGTGGCGCTGGGCGGGGGAGATGGACGAGGCGGCCGACGCGTTCGCCGCCGCCGGGGTGCCCGACGGCTTCTCCCGCGCCGCCGCCGAGCTCTACCGGCGCGCGGCCGGGGCGGGCGGGTGAGCCGGGCCCGGCACCGCGACGGCGGCACCGGACCCGGCCGGTCTCACGCCGCGACGCTGCCGTGCGGGTCGATCACGAACTTGCGGGCCACGCCGCCGTCGAACTCCTGGTAGCCGCGCGGGGCGTCGTCCAGCGAGATCGTGGTCGCGTTGACCGCCTTCGCGATCTGCGCCCGGTCGGACAGGATCGCCTGCATCAGCTGCCGGTTGTACTTCTTCACCGGGCACTGGCCGGTGGTGAAGCTGTGCGACTTCGCCCAGCCCAGCCCGATCCGCACGCCGAGGGTGCCCTCCTTGGCCTTGTCGTCGGCGGCACCCGGGTCGCCGGTGACGTAGAGCCCCGGGATGCCGAGCGCGCCGCCGACCCGGGTCACCTCCATGACCGAGTTCAGCACGGTCGCGGGCGCCTCCCCGGCGTCGCGCCCGTGTCCGCGGGCCTCGAACCCGACGGCGTCGACGGCGGCGTCCACCTCGGGCTCTCCGAGCAGCTGCTCCAGCTGCTCGGCCAGGGTCCCGTCGCCGGACAGGTCGACGGTCTCGCAGCCGAAGCTGCGCGCCTGCGCGAGCCGCTCGGGGATCATGTCCCCGACGACGACCGCCGCCGCCCCCAGCAGCTGCGCGGCGTGCGCCGCGGCCAGCCCGACCGGCCCGGCGCCGGCCACGTAGACCGTCGATCCGGTGGTGACCCCGGCGGTCACCGCGCCGTGGTAGCCGGTCGGGAAGATGTCCGACAGCATCGTGAGGTCGAGGATCTTCTCCAACGCCTGGTCGCGGTCGGGGAAGCGCAGCAGGTTGAAGTCGGCGAAGGGCACCATCACGTACTCGGCCTGGCCGCCGATCCAGCCGCCCATGTCGACGTAGCCGTAGGCGGCGCCGGGACGGGCCGGGTTGACGTTCAGGCAGACGCCGGTCTTCCCCTCGTTGCACATCCGGCAACGCCCGCAGGCGATGTTGAACGGCACCGAGCAGATGTCGCCGACCTTCGCGAACAGCACGTCGTCGCCGACCTCGACGATCTCGCCGGTGATCTCGTGGCCGAGCGACTGCCCGACCGGTGCGGTGGTGCGGCCGCGGACCATGTGCTGGTCGGATCCGCAGATGTTGGTGGTGACGATCTTCAGGATCGCCGCGTGCGGAGCCTTCCGCTGGATGCCGAGCCCGTCGACGACGTCGGTGGGCAGCTCCAGCTTCGGGTAGTCGATCGACTCGACGGCGACCTCGCCGGGTCCCTTGTACACGACAACGCGGTTGTCGGGCATGGTGCGCTCCCCTCCTGCGTGGACGCGCGGACCGCGGTCGCGGCCGCGCGGCGGTGACGCGGCCGCACCGATCCCGCGCCCCCACGGGTCGGGCCGCGTCGCCCGCTGCCGACCCTCCCACCCCGTACGGACATGCGCACGCGGCGATGCGTGCCGCAGCGGTCCTGTGCCGATGGTCGGGGTCGGCCGGTCGGGTCCGGGCGGGGTCGGCCGGGACGGGTGATACTGCGCCCATGGCCAGTGACGATCTTCTCGAGCCGCCTGTCCCGGTACTGACCGCGCCGTACCACACCCCCGAGCGCGAGGCGTTGCAGAAGCAGGCCCGCGAGTTCGCCGCGACCCGGGTGCTGCCCGTCGCCGACGAGCTGGACCCGCGCAAGGGCGAGATCCCGCGCGACCTGCTCGACGAGATGGGCGAGCTGGGCTACTTCGGCATCACCGTCGACCGTGAGCACGGCGGGCTGGGTCTCGGGGCGTTCGAGTACTGCATGGTCGCCGAGGAGCTGGCCCGGGCGTGGATGAGCGTCGGGTCGATCATCGCCCGTGCGCAGGGCGCCGGGACCGCCGTCACCGACCCGGAGCGCCGTGCGGAGCTGCTGCGCCGGTCGGCTCGCGGGCAGTGGATCGGCGCGATCGCGCTGTCCGAGCCCGACGCCGGGTCCGACCTGGCCGGGGTGGAGACCCGCGCGGTCCGCGACGGCGACGAGTTCGTGATCACCGGGCACAAGCGCTGGACCGGCAACGCCAAGGCCGCCGACTTCATCCAGGTGCTGGTGCGCACCGACGACCCTGCGCCGGGGGAGAAGCGCTCCGCGGGCCTGGCGACGGTCGTCGTGGAGAAGGAGCGCGACACCTTCCCCGCCGGGATCACCGGCCGCCCGATCGACAAGATCGGCTACCACGGCTTCGTCACCTGGGACCTGGAGTTCGACGGCGTGCGGGTGCCGGTCGGCAACCAGCTCGGCGCCGGCGGCGAGGGATTCGCCGACGCCCAGTCGTGGCTGAACATCGCCCGGGTGCACACCGCCGCGCGGGCGGTCGGGCTCGCCAGGGCCGCCGTCGAGGACTGCGTGCGCTACCTGCAGCGACGCCACCAGTTCGAGCACCCGATCGGCGACTTCCAGGCCGTCCGGTTCACCCTCGCGACGATGGCCGCCCGGGTCGAGCAGGCCCGCGCCTTCTACCAGAACGTGGCGCACCGGCTCGACCTCGGCGAGCCCTGCGAGCGGGAGGCGGCGATGGTCAAGCTGCTGGCCACCGAGATGGCCGCCGAGGTCACCGCGGACGGCATCCAGCTGCACGGCGGCAACGGCTACACCACCGAGCACCAGGTGGAACGGCACTGGCGCGACGCCCGGCTGACCACGATCTTCGAGGGGACCAGCGAGATCCAGCGCAAGATCATCTCCGACCGGCTGCTGCCGCGCAGCCCGCTCGGCTGACGGCGGCGCCGCGGCGTCAGCGGAAGGCGGCCCGCACCGCGCCGAGGGCGTCGGACTCGTCGAGCCCGAGCCGCCGGGCGAGTTCGGCCAGCTCACCGGCCTTGCGCTCCAGCTCGGCGCGTCCACCGGTGGCCCGCTCGGTGAGCACGGCCCCGCGGCCGCGCCGCAGGTCGACCAGGCCCTCGTCGCGCAGCTGCTGGTAGCCGCGCAGCACGGTGTGCAGATTGATCCCCAGTGCGCCCGCGACCTCGCGGGCCGGGGGCAGCCGGTCCCCGGCGGCGGCCCGGCCGTCGGCGACCGCCCGGCGGACCGAGGCCGCGACCTGGTCCCCGAGCGGCACCGGCGACGACGGGTCGACCCGGATCAGCACGACGGTGCGGCGCCGGCCGCGCCGCGCCCGGCGCGACGGTCGAGCTCGGCGTTGACCAGCCCGGCCGCGGTGGCGGCGTCGGGCACCGTGACCACGAACCGGCGGTCGTCGGTGAGGTCGAGCACCAGCGCCTCCCCGGCCCGCCGGGCGCGGTAGCCGAGCACGGACGGCGACCGGCGCAGGACGCCGTACTCGTTCCATCCGAAGCGCTCCGGGTCGAGCTGCTCCGACCGCGCGCCGCGGACCTCGGTGAGCGGTGCCTCGGCCAGCGGCCGTCCGAGCAGCGCCTGCCGGACGTGTACCCCGTCGCCGTCGACACGGACCCGGGCGACGGCGGTCAGTGCGGTCGAGACGACGGCGGCGGCGACGAGCACGACGACCAGCACCGCGCTGCCGCCGGCCGCCAGCTGGGCGACGGCGGCCAGGAGCAGCACCGCCGCGACGACCAGGGTGGGGCGGGACAGCACGGTGCGGGCCCACAGGTACCGCTCACCGGGCGCGAGCGGGGTGCGCACCGCGCCGGCCGGGGCGCTGCCGGTCGCCGACGGCCGCGGGGCGTCCGGCCCGGCCAGCAGGTGTCCGATGCCGTAGGCGGCGGCGACCGCCGCCAGGACGCCGGCGGTCCAGGCCCAGCCCGGGACCTGCGGAGCCAGCCGGGTGCCGGGCACCCACCACACGATGACGGCGAAGGCCCAGGCGGTGCCGACGGCGCGGCGCTCCACGTCGGGCCGCCCGGAGCGCAGCCGCAGCAGCGGCAGCCCGATCGCGAGCAGGCCCACGACGACCACCGCGAGGGTGGTCTGGAGCGTCCGGCCGGGCGGTTGGGTGGCCACCAGGGCGGCCAGGCCCGCGACGGTCAGTGCGGTGGCCGGTGCGGTGGCGAGGAGCCGGCGACGGCTCGTGCGCACGACGGGTGTGGTCATGGCGTCCCTCTCGTCGAGTGATCCGAACTTGTTCGTAATGTACTAGAACAATGATGTCTGCGCATCCCCCGGGGACCGGCTAGCGTCACGGCCATGGCGCTCGACCCCGCGTTCCGGACCGTGCTCGACACCCTCGCCGGGGCGGGGGCCCTGCCGCTGGTCCGCGACGGCGACCCGGTCGCCACCCGGGCCCACTACCGGTCGCTCGCCCTGGCCCGACGCGGACCGGGGTTCGTCCCCGAGCAGGTCGGCCGGGTCGACGACGACACCGTCCCCGGCCCGGCGGGCCCGGTGCCGCTGCGCACCTACGTCCCCGAGGGCGACGACGGCGCGGCCGTGGTGCTCTACCTGCACGGCGGCGGCTGGGTCGTCGGGGACCTGGAGACCCACGACCCGGTGTGCCGGCGGGTGGCGAATGCGACCGGCGCGGTCGTCGTCGCGGTGGACTACCGGCTCGCGCCCGAGCACCCGCACCCCGCGCCGCTCGACGACGCCTGGGCCGCGCTGCTCGCCGTCGCGGGCCGGTTCCCGGGCCGGCGGCTCGGGCTGGCAGGCGACAGCGCCGGGGTGAGCATGGTCGCCGGG
>NZ_JAMXSG010000301.1:0-6771 GCF_024124365.1 Pseudonocardia sp. McavD-2-B | reverse complement strand
GGGGCGGCCACGGCGCTCGCCGAGCGGACCGGGGCCCCTGCGCGGACGGCGGGCCGGCTGGGCGCGCGCTCCGACGCCGCCTGCCACGCAGCCATGAGCGTCGGCATGGTCGTCATGCTCGCGGCGATGGTGGCGGGCTGGTGAGCGTCGGCCTCGACACCCGGCCCGGGGCGCCCGTCCCGCCGCCGGAGCGGCCCCCGCTGTTCCGGGGCCTGAAGGGACTCGTCACCCGGATCCACTTCTACGCGGGCCTGTTCGTCGGCCCGTTCCTGCTGGTCGCGGCGCTGACGGGGCTGCTCTACACGCTGTCGCCACCGATCGAGCGCTGGATGTACGCGGACGCGCTGACCGCCCCGGTCAGTGGCCCGGAGCTCCCGCTGTCCCGGCAGGTCGAGGCGGCCGTCGCGACCCAGCCCGGCCTGCCCGTCACCGAGATCCGGCCGTCGCGCGAGCCCGGCGCGACGACCCGGGTGTCGTTCGACGCCGACCTGCCTGAGAGCTACAGCCGCACCGTGTTCGTCGATCCGTACACCGCGCAGGTGCGGGCCACCCTCGACACCTACGCCGAGTGGCTCCCGGCCCGCGGCGTGATCGACAATCTGCACCGCTCACTGCTGCTGGGCGCCCCCGGACAGGTCTACACCGAGCTCGCGGCGTCCTGGCTGGCCGTGCTCACCCTGTCCGGCCTCGTGGTGCAGGTGACCCGCCGGGTACGACGACGCCGGGAGCGGCTGCTGCCGCGGACCGGCGGGTCGTCGCGGTCGCGACTGCGGTCCTGGCACGGCGCGGTGGGCGTCTGGGCCTCGGTCGGGTTCCTGTTCCTCGCCGCGACCGGCCTGACCTGGTCGCAGTTCGCCGGGGCCAACGTGGGCGCGCTGCGCACCGCCCTGGACTGGACGACGCCGTCGGTCAGCAGCACGCTGCCCGCCGCCGGTGGTGACGCGGCCGCGCCCGTGACGGGTGCCGCGACGGCACCGGTGGCCCCGCGGGCGGTCCCGGCCGTCGCCCAGCGGGTCCTGGACGCCGCGCGCGCCGACGGCCTCTCGGGACCGGTCGAGCTCACCCCGGGCGAGCCCGGCGAGGCCTGGACGGTCCAGCAGACGGTGCGCAGCTGGCCGTCGCAGCAGGACTCGGTCGCCGTGGCCCCGGCGACCGGGACGATCACCGACCGGCTCGCCTTCGCGGACTGGCCGGTCGCGGCGAAGCTCGCCCGCTGGGGCATCGACGCGCACATGGGCCTGCTGTTCGGCACCGTCAACCTGGTCGCGCTCGCCGCACTCGCGTCGGCCGTGGTCGTGCTGGTCGTGTGGGGCTACCGGATGTGGTGGCTGCGCAGGCCGACCCGGCCGGACGGGTCGCGCGGACTCGCCGGGCCGCCCGGGTCCCGGGAACGGCCCTCCCCCGCCGCGGTGGCGCTGGTCGGGCTGGCCGCGGTGGCGGCCGGGCTGGTGCTGCCGGTGCTGGGGGTCTCGCTGATCCTGTTCCTGCTCGTCGACGCCCTGGTCGCGGCCCGGCGGGACCGGCAGACCGGCGAGCCGGCGGGCTGACCCGTCCGGGGCGCGGGCGCGCAAGGCCCCGCGCGAGCGGGTAGACCTGGGGTCCCGTTCCCCGCGAAGGAGTCCTCCCGTGTTCCGGACCTCACCCGCCCCCTGGACGACGGCGGACATCCCGCCCCAGCAGGGCAGGACCGTGATCGTCACCGGCGCCACCAGTGGCCTCGGGCTGGAGACCACCCGGGCCCTGGTGCACGCCGGTGCGCGTGTCGTGCTGGCCGTACGGGACACCCTCCGCGGCGAGGAGATCGCCTCCGAGCTCGGTGGCGCGGTGTCGGTACGCCGGCTCGACCTGGCCGACCTCACCTCGGTCCGCGAGTTCGCCGCCGGGTTCGAGGGCACCGCCGACGTGCTGATCAACAACGCCGGCCTGATGGCGGTGCCGTTCTCCCGCACCGCGGACGGATTCGAGACCCAGCTCGGGGTCAACTTCCTCGGCCACTTCGCGCTGACCGGTCTGCTGGCCGACCGGATCACCGACCGCGTGGTGACGCTGTCCAGCGTGGCCCACCGGATGGGCCGGATCGGCATCGACGACCTGAATTTCGAGCGCCGCCGCTACGAGCGCTGGACTGCCTACGGCCAGTCCAAGCTCGCCTGCCTGATGTTCGCCTACGAGCTGGAACACCGGTTCGTGGCGGCCGGGTCGCGGCTGCGGTCGATGGCCGCGCACCCCGGGTACGCGGCGACGAACCTGCAGTCGCGCACCGAGTCCGTCCAGGACGCGCTGATGGGCGTGCTCAACAAGGTGGTCGCCCAGTCCGCGGCGGCCGGGGCGCTGCCGACGCTGTTCGCCGCGACCGTCCCGGACCTGCCCGGCGGGGCCTACATCGGACCGGACGGCATCGGCGAGGCCCGTGGCAACCCGCGTCCGGTCGGGTCCACGGCGGCCTCGCACGACCGACGGATGCAGCGGGCGCTCTGGGAGCGCGCCGAGGAGCTGACCCGGGTCACGTACCCGTTGTGAGCGGACGGTGGTGCGGGGGCCCGGTCGCGCCGGGCCCCCGCACCACCGGGTGTCTCAGAGCTTCGAGACGCGGGTGAAGTTCTCCGGGACGATCAGGTCGTCGCGGGAGAGCTCGTGGATCGACTTCTTGCCCAGGCCCAGCAGCGCCTCGTCGATCCCCTTGTAGAGGATCGACAGGACGTTGGTGACCCCGCGCTCGCCCTGCGCGGCCATCCCCCACAGATACGCGCGGCCGATCAGGACCGCGCGGGCACCGAGCGCGAGCGCCTTGACGACGTCGGCACCGCGGCGGATGCCGCCGTCCATCACGACCTCGACCTGGTCCCCGACGGCGTCGACGATCGCGGGCAGCGCCCGGATCGCGGCCGGGGTGCCGTCGAGGTTGTTGCCGCCGTGGTTGGACACCGAGACCGCGGTGGCGCCCGCGTCGACGGCGCGACGGGCGTCGTCGGGGTGCATGATGCCCTTGATCATGAACGGGCCGCCCCACTTCTCGCGGAGCCAGGCGATGTCGTCCCAGGTCGGCAGCGGGGTGGTCCACCAGACGCCGTAGGCGCCGAAGAAGGTGGGGGCGTCGCCGCCGCCGGGGGGCGCCATGTTCGGGGCCTTGAGGTCCGGGATCCTCCCGGACTTCGCCCAGTCCAGCACGTAGCGCGGCTTGGTGATCATCTCGGGCGCGAACTGCAGCGCGGCCTTGACGTCGACCTTCTCGGGGATGGGCGGGCTGCCCCAGTCGCGGCGGGTGGCGAAGGTCCAGTCCAGGGTCACGATGAGGCCCTTGGCGCCCGCCCGCTTCGCACGCAGGGCGCGCTCGAGGATGTCCTCCTTCGACCCGGCCCAGTAGACCTGGAAGAAGACCTTGTCGTGGACCGCGCAGACGTCCTCGACCGAGCGGGACGCGAACGACGACAGGCCCATCGCCGTCGACACGGTCTGCTCGGGGTTCAGCGGGTTCTGGATGTTGGAGCTGTGCGCGGCGCGCGCGACCGCGACCTCGCCCTCCGGGTCGACGGCCTGCACACCGGTCGGGGAGATCATGACCGGGAAGTCGATGTCGACGCCCATCACCGAGGTCTTCTGCTCCCGCTGCGGCGGCAGCCCCGCGATGTGCGGGCGGAAACCGAGCTCGTCGAAGGCGGCGACGTTGTCCGCCAGGGTGATCCCCTGCTCCGCGCCGGCGACCAGCGCGTAGTAGACCGACTTCGGCAGGCGCTTGCGCGCCCGTCGCTGCGCCTCCGCGACCGTCTCGAACCAGTCCTTCGTGCTCGCCATGCCTGCCCCTTCGCAGTCGGAGGTGTGCGCCCGGCCACCGTCGGTCGCGGCCGGCCCGACACGCCGACCGGATACGAGACGGTCCCACGTGGCGGGTCTCACGGCACGGTAGCGTTTCGGCACCGAGTGCCACAATGACACCCGCCCGCAGCCCGTCCGATCGGCGGGGGAACGACCCTCCGCCCGACCAGCCACGACGCCGTCCCACGCCCGGAGAACGGACCGCGTCCACGACCGGCTGCCACGACTCGTGACGCTCCGCGGTCGGGCCCACTCCGAAGGCCCACCCCGGATCGTGTGGGACGGGAGGCCGGACCGGCCGTCGGTGACGCTCCGCTGTCTCGATACGGTGTGCCCGCAGTCACCGGTCAGCGGGCGGTGTGCCCGCGGCAAGGAGGAGCCGTGTACAGCCACGCGCGGGGTGGGCACGCTTCGGGCGCGACGCCCGCCGGCCCGGTCGGCCACGTGCTGCAACCCGGGTACGGCGCCGCGAGCAACCACCGGCCCATCGGGGTCCCGGGACAGCTCCGCGCCCCGGAGCCGCCGCAACCACCGCCTGCCGCCCCGGCGGGGACACGGCTCACCGTGCTCGCCGTCGACGACGAGGAACCGGCCCTGCTCGAGCTGGCGCACCTGCTCGGCGAGGACCAGCGGGTCGCGACCGTGCTGACCGCGCCGGACGCCACCGAGGCGCTGCGCATCCTGCACGGCTCGCAGGCCGACGCGAACACCCCGACCGTCGACGTGGTGTTCCTCGACATCCGGATGCCCGGCCTCGACGGCCTGGAGCTCGCCCGGGTGCTGAACGCGATGGCCGACCCGCCGCCGGTGGTGTTCGTGACCGCCCACGACGACCGCGCCGTCGACGCCTACGAGGTCGGCGCCGTCGACTACCTGCTCAAGCCGCTGCGCACCGAGCGCCTGTCCGGCTCGCTGGACCGCACCATGGCGCTGCGCGCGGCCCGCCGGACCGAGAGCGGCCCGCCGCCGGCACCGCCGCGCCACGGCGTCGAGCAGGGCGGCAGGCCCGATCCCGCGGCCGCCCGCCGGGGCGCCCCCGCCGCGACCACCGACGACGAGGTGGTGCCGGTCGAGCTGGCCGGCACCACGAAACTCGTCCCCCGCTCCTCGATCCGGTTCGTCGAGGCCCAGGGCGACTACGCCCGGCTGCACACCAGCGAGGGCAGCCACCTGGTCCGGATCCCGGTCTCGGTGCTGGAGGACCGCTGGGGCGAGGCCGGGTTCGTGCGGATCCACCGCGCCTACCTGGTGTCGCTGCCGCTCATCACCGAGCTGCGCATGTCCGGGTCGGGGTACGTGGTCCGCCTCGGCAACGGGCCGGGTGCGGTCGAGCTGCCCGTCAGCCGGCGGCACACCGCGGGCCTCAAGCGGATCCTGCGCGGACGTCCGCCGCGTCCGCACCGTGGGCCGGAGGACGGCCCGGACGGACCCGTCGTCCCGCGCTGACGCGGGGTCGCCGACCGCGGCGGGTCACGGCTCGTCGCGTGGCCGACACGCCCGGTCACCTTCGGTTCTGCCGTGCGCGATCCTGTCGCCTAGCCTGGTGACCGGTGTCCATCTCGGGTGAGTCCTCGCACGTCCTGTCCGTCACCAACCGTCGTCGCCGCGCGCGTCCGCCTGCGCTGCTCGTGGCGCTCCTGACCGCGTGCGCACTGGTCGCGGGCTGCTCCGCGAGCGCCGCCGCCCCCGCCCCGGCTCCGGCCGCCCCGCCGTCCCCCGCGCAACCGGCGCCCACCTCCGCCGCGCCCGCGGTACCGGGGCTTCCCGGGGGTGGCACCGAGGTCTTCCCGGGCCGCCGGATGGCAGCGCTCTACGGCCACCCGGGCACCCCGTCGATGGGTGTCCTCGGCGAGCAGGACCTGCCGCGCTCGATCGCCCGCGCGAAGGACCTCGCCGCCGACTTCCAGCCGCTCGTGCGCGAGCCCGTCGTGCCGGCGTTCGAGATCATCACGACGGTCGCCGACCGCGCCCCCGGCCCGGACGGCGACTACTCGGCGGAGATGAGCGTCGACGAGCTGCGGCCGTGGGTCGAGCAGGCCGGGAAGGCCGGCGTCTACGTGGTGCTGGACCTGCAGCCCGGGACCACCGACTTCCTGACCCAGGCCAAGCGCTACGCCGAGCTGCTCGCGCAGCCGCACGTCGGACTCGCGCTCGACCCCGAGTGGCGACTGGAGCCGGGCCGGCGCCACGGCGTGCAGGTCGGCTCGGTGACCGCGGCCGAGATCAACCGGACCTCGGAGTGGCTGGCCGGGCTGGTGCGCGAGAAGAAGCTGCCGCAGAAGGTGTTCCTCATCCACCAGTTCCGGGTCTCGATGATCTCCGACCGGCAGACCGTGGTCACCTCCCACCGCGAGCTCGCGACCGTGCTGCACGCCGACGGCTACGGCACCCGCCAGGAGAAGACCGAGACCTGGAACGCACTGCACGCCGCACCCCGTCCGCCGGGTCTGTGGTGGGGCTGGAAGAACTTCATCGACGAGGACGAGCCGACCTTCACCCCGCGCGAGACCTACGCCGTCCGGCCCGAGTCACCCGTCTTCGTGTCGTACCAGTGACGGGTATGTCCGCCCTGCCCGGCGCCACCCACCGGGGTGGGTGGCCGCTCACCGAGATCGTGATCACGGCAAGTACCCTCACCGGGACCCGAGCGCCGTCGTCGCCGCCGGGTGCGCAGGCACGTGCCGCGGCTCCTCCGCGCGGCACGGCCGCCCCGCCCGTGCCGACCAGTGAAGGGGGTGCCCCGGGTGGACGAACGACCGCAGGAGGGCTCCCGCCCGACCGGTCCGGACCGGCCACGACGACCCGGCCCTCCCGAGCGCGCCCGCCGCGACGACCGCCCGCACCTGCGGGACGAGGCCCGGCGCGGCACCCCGCCCCGGGACCTCGGTGAGACCCCGCCGCCGAACGACCGTCGCGACACCCCGCCGCCCGCCCGTGGCGGTGCCACACCACCGCCCG
>NZ_JAMXSG010000300.1:0-6773 GCF_024124365.1 Pseudonocardia sp. McavD-2-B | reverse complement strand
TGCCGGGCGGCGGCGCGGCCGAGCGCCGCGGCGTCCTCGATCAGGGCACGGGCGCGGGGCAGCAGGTCGCGACCGGCCGCCGTCGGGGAGACGCCGCCGGGTCCGCGGTCGAACAGCGAGGTGCCGAGCCGGGCCTCCAGCCGTCGCAGGCCCTGGGACAGCGGCGGCTGCGTCATCCCGAGCCGGGCGGCGGCCCGCCCGAAGTGCCGCTCCTCGGCGACGGCGACGAAGAACGTCAGGTGCCGCAGCAGGTCCACCGGCCTCGCTCCATATCGATCGGCTATCACACGCGAAGCACGATCGTATTCGCGCTATCGGTCCGGATGCGACACGGTGCGCCCATGACGATCACCCGCCGTTCCCTGCTCCTGGCCGGTGCCGCACTGGGCGGCGCCGCGCTGACCGGCTGCGCAACGGCGGCTCCGCCCGCACCCGCGACACCCGCCCCGGCGGACCCGGGCGCCGGGAGCGCACCGATCCCCGCGCTGGCCGACGTCGAACGCGAGTACGCCCGCACGATCGGGGTGCACGTGCTCGACACCGGCACCGGCGCGGCGGCCGGGCACCGCGACGGCGACCGCTTCCTGATGTGCTCGGTGGTCAAGGCGCTGATGGCCGGGTTCGTGCTGCACCGCTCGCTGTCCGAGCCCGGCCTGCTCGACCGCCCGGTCCGCTACGGGCGCGCCGACCTGCTGGAGTACGCGCCCGTCACGACCCGGAACCTGGCCGCGGGGATGACCGTGGCACAGCTGTGCGAGGCCGCCGTCACCGTCTCGGACAACACCGCGCACAACCTGCTGCTGCGCGAGGTCGGCTCCCCCGCCGAGCTGACCGCGTGGCTGCGCACGACCGGGGACACCGTCACCCGTTCCGACCGGGCCGAGACCGCGCTGAACGACCGCGACGGCGAGCGCGACACCTCGACCCCGGCCGCGCTGGCCGCCACGCTGCGCACCCTGGTCCTCGGCGACGCCCTGCCGCCCGCGCAGCGCGACCGGCTGACCGGCTGGCTGCGGGCGAACACCACCGGCGACCGGCAGATCCGCGCGGCGGTCCCGGCCGGCTGGACCGTCGGCGACAAGACCGGCTCCGGGCCGCTCGGGGAGCGCAACGATTCCGGGGTGCTGTACCCGCCGGACGGCGCACCGCTGGTCCTGACGGTCTTCACCGTCCCGGCCGACCCGGCCGACACGGCGCGCGGGGAGGCCGCGGTCGCCGCGGCGGCCCGGGCCGCGATCGCCGCGCTGCGCGGCTGAGCGCGCCGGGTCAGATCCGGGCCAGCACCGCCCGCAGGATCGCGACCTGCCCGATCGGGCTGGGATGCAGGCCGTCGTCCTCCCAGAAGTCGGGCCGGATCGGCATCCGGGACAGGTCGATCGCGTCCGGGTCGACCTCCCGGACCGTCGCGACGAGCCCGGGGACGTCGGCCGGGTCCCACCACTCGCCGGTGAGCTCGCGGGTGGCGGCCACCCGTCCGGGGTCGACCGGCGGCGGGACGACGAACCGCACCCGGGCGCCGCTCTCGGTCTCCAGCAGCAGGCGCAGCGCCCGCAGGTTCCGGGCCGTCTCGCTGATCGACACCATCCGGATCCCGGTGGTCGCGCCCTCCCGGCGGATGTCGTTGGTGCCCAGCATGACCAGCACCCGGGTCGGCACCCGCGAGACCAGGACCGGGCCGAGCGCGAGTGCCTCGGAGCTGGTCCGCCCGGACAGCGCGAGCACCTCGACCGACGCCTCCGGTTCGACCATCGGGACCAGCTCGGCGAACAGCCGTGCCCAGCTCAGCCGGTCGGCGGACAGGGAGTCGCCGACGACCACGATCCGCTCGCCCGGACGCAGCGCCATCCGGTGCAGGCCGTCCGCGACCGGCGGCTCGGTCCGCAGAGCCCGCGCCGCGGCGCGGACCCGCCCGGCGAGCCCGGCCCGCACCCCGGCGACGGCCGACGGGTCCAGCCCGGCGGTCGTCGCGAGCAGCCGGTCGATCGACTCCTCCTGCACCCCGAACGCCGCGAACGCCGGCCAGGCGGTCAGGTCGGCGAACCGGATCAGCCGGCCCATCAGGTCCTCGTCCACGTCGCCTCCCCCTCCGGCCCGGTCCACCGGGTCCGGCGGGGGGATCATCGCCCACCGCCGGTCGGCGGCCCGGCACGGCCCGTCGCATCGGGCGGGCCCGCGCGACGGGCGGCCGTCGCGACCGGACGACCGCACGGACGGGTGTCGTCGCCGGCCGGCCACCTCCGCGACCGCCACAGATCACCCGTCCGGCGGGCACGCAATGTGATTCGCGACACATATACACCGCGTTTGCCGGACCGAACTCCCAGGTGGAGGGCGCAAATCAGGCGGTCCGCACTGCCGGTCAGGCGAGCCTCTGTTGCCTGGCGCGCACCGGGCGACCCCGACAACCTGGGCGCCATGACCACGGCCCAGGACATGCCCCAGGTTCAGCAGTGCTCCGCCACCAGCTGCTCCTACAACTCCGACTCCAGCTGCGGCGCGGGGGCGATCACGATCTCCGGTGACCACGCCCACTGCGGCACCTTCGTCGAGATCTCGTTCCGCGGCGGCAGCGGCAACGGTCTCGTCGGCGCCTGCCACCGTTCGGACTGCCGGTTCAACGAGAAGCTCGAGTGCACCGCGTCGTCGGTGAACATCGGCGCGGGCGCCGACGCCGCCGACTGCCTCACCTACGAGGCCAAGTAGGCCAGCTCCTCCACCCGGACCTCGCCACGCTCGTCGACGCGCAACGCGCCGTCGGCGACGGCGAGGGCCGCGACGGGGTCGATGTCGTCGACGAGGACGGCGACCCCGTCCGCAGCGACGGCCCGCAGCGCGGACAGCACCGTGCTGCGGTCGTGTGCGTCGAGACCGTCGGTCAGGCGGTCGGCGAGGACCATCGCGGTGGGGCCCCGGCGGGCCGCGTCGACGGTGGCCAGCCGGTCCGCCGCCGTCTCGGTCGCGCGGGCGCCCAGCCTGCGGACCACGGCATCGTGCCCGTCGGCGCACCGGCCGCTCGCGTCGTCCAACCGGTTCATCATGCGGCGGCGCTGCACCGACGGCCCGAGCAGCACCGTGATGCTGCCGGTCGGCAGACGTAGAGACATGGAAGCCCTCCCTCACCGGTACTGAGGCGAGGCTAACCGACGATTGCGGTCAGGTGAAGGCCCTGCGGTAGGTCTCACGCAGCTCGCGCTTGAGGATCTTGCCGCTCGGGTTGCGCGGGAGCGCCTCCACGACGTCGACCGAGCGGGGCCGCTTGAAGCCCGCGATCCGCGGCCGGACCCACTCGACGAGGGCATCCGGATCGATCGTCGTCCCCGGCCGCGGCACGACGACGGCCTTCACCGCCTCGCCCCAGCGCTCGTCGGGCACCCCGATCACCGCGACGTCCGCGACGTCCGGGTGCTCGGACAGCACGCTCTCCACCTCGATCGGATACACGTTCTCCGCCCCGGTCACGATCATGTCCTTGATCCGGTCGGTGAGGAACAGGTAGCCCTCGGCGTCGAGGTAGCCGCCGTCGCCGGTGCGCAGCGTGGCGTCGTCGCCGAGCGCCGCCGCGGTGTCCTCGGGCCGGTTCCAGTAGCCGGCCGTGACCTGGTCGGAGTGGATCCGGACCTCCCCCACCTCGCCGGCCGGCAGCTCCCGGCCGGTCGCCGGGTCCACGATCGTCAGCCGCACCCACGGGTACGCCCGCCCGGCCGAGCGCATGAGGTGCGCCCGGGGGCCGTCCGGATCGTGGTCGCCCGGGTCGAGCTGGGTGATCGCACCGGTGGTCTCGGTCGCGCCGTAGACCTGGAACAGCGGCGCGCGGAAGGTCTCGACGACCGCCCGCAGCGCGCCGACGGTGATCGGCGAGGCGCCGTAGGCGATCGACCGCAGCGCGGACCAGTCGCGGTCGGCGGCACCGGGCACCGCGGAGAGCATCTGCAGCACGGCCGGCACGAGGAAGGCGTTCGTGACGCGCTCGTCGGACATCGTGTCGAGCAGCGGCCCGGGGACGATGTCGGCGACGAGCACGCACCGCGCCCCGGCGGCCAGGCAGACCAGCGCGTAGCCGACGCCGCCGATGTGGAACAGCGGCATCGCGATCAGCGCGGTCGAGGTGGGGTCGATCGACCAGTGCCCGGCGGCCAGCAGCAGCGCCGAGAACTGCCGGTGCGCGAGCAGCACGCCCTTGGGCAGCCCCGTGGTGCCGGAGGTGTAGAGCTGCAGCACGGTGTCGTCCGGGGTGGATCCGGCAGGCGACGACGGCGGCAGCACGTCCGCGGCCGCGTCACGCCAGTCCGCGTGGTCCTCTCCCACCACGACGACCCGGCGCCCGTCGAGCGCACCGCGCAGCCCCGCGAAGTCCGGCCCCAGCACGACGAGACCGGCCCGGGCGTCGGCGACGAGCGCCAGCAGGTCGGCCTCGGTGAGCCGGGTGTTGAGCGGGACCGACACCGCGCCGATCCGCGGCGCGGCGAAGAGCAGCTCCAGGAACTCCGGCCGGTTCTTCCCGATCCACACGACGCGGTCCCCGGCCCCGAGGCCGAGGTCGCGCAGGGCCGCCGCGGTGCGCCCGGCGCGCTGTTCGAGCTCGCCGTAGGTGGTCGTCGCGCCGTCGAACGACAGCGCGACGAGGTCGGCGCGGTCGGGATCGGCGAGGATGTCGGTCAGGCGGAAATCCTCGGCAGGGCTCTGACCCGGCACGTTCTTCTCCCTCGGTCGTCGCGACGCAGGTTCGGCAGAATCGTATATGATAGTCGCCGTGTCCACGGCCGACTTCGTGCGTGAGCTCCCGCCGGGCCGCGCCCCGCAGCTGCCCGACCGCATCGCGCTCGTCCTGCGGGACCGCATCCTCTCCGGTGAGCTGCGCCCGGGCACCTTCCTGCGGATGGACCGGATCGCCGCGGACCTGGGCGTCAGCCACACCCCGGTCCGTGAGGCCCTGCAGTCGCTGCGCGCGGAGGACATGGTCCACGCGGTGCCGCGGCGCGGGTTCGTCGTCGCCGAGCTGACCCGCGACGACGTCGCGGACCTGTTCGAGGTGCAGGCCGACCTGACCGGGACGCTGGCCGCGCGCGCGGCGCAGCGACTGTCCCCCGCCGACCTCGCACCGCTGCGCGAGCTCGCCGACCGGATCGCCGCACTGTGCGAGCGCACCCCGGAGACCCACGACCCGGCCGAGCTGGACCCGCTCGTGTCCGCCGAGCACCGGCTGCACGCCGAGGTCAACCGGCTGGCCGGCTCGCGCAAGCTCGCCTGGCTGGTGGGGCGCTCGTCGCACTACCTGCCGGCGCACTTCTACACCGGCTCGCCCGAGTGGCGGGCCGGCGCGGTCGACGCCCACCTCGTCCTGCTCGACGCGCTCGGCGCCGCCGATCCCGGCGCCGCGCGGGCGGCCATGCGTCGCCACGTGCTCGACGGCCGCGACCTGCTGCTCACCCACCTGGACCGCACCGGAATGTGGTCCGACGACCGAGGAGACCCCTGATGCCCGTCACCCTGACCGAGGACCAGACCGACCTGGCGAAGGCGATCGGCGACTTCTGCCGTCGCGAGATCGGCAGCAAGGAGCGCCGCGACGAGCTGACCGGCGGCGGGCGGCACGCCCACTCCGACGAGATCTACCGCAAGATGGCCGACCTCGGCTGGCTCGGCATCGCCACCCCCGAGGAGTACGGCGGCGCCGGCCAGGGCATGCGTGACCTGCTGGTCTTCCTGGAGGAGTCCGCGTACGGCCAGGCCCCGATCGCCGGGTTCGGCACGACCACCATCACCGCCGCGGCGATCGAGAAGTTCGGCACCGAGGCCCAGAAGCAGGAGCTGCTGGGCGGGATGTGCCGCGGCGACGTGCTGTCGATCTCGATGTCCGAGCCGGAGGCCGGGTCCGACGTCGGCGGACTGAAGTGCAAGGCCACGAAGACGGAGACCGGCTGGCGGATCGACGGCCAGAAGACCTGGTGCTCGAACGCGCACATCGCGTCGCACATCCTGCTGGTCGCCCGGACCTCCACCGAGGGCGGCAAGCACGACGGCCTGACCATGTTCGTCGTGCCCGCCGACGCGGCAGGCCTGTCGATCCACGGCATCGAGACGATGGGCGGCAAGGAGGTCAACGACCTCTACTTCGACGGGTGCGAGCTGCCCGCCGACGCCGTCGTCGGCGTCGAGGGCCAGGGCTGGCGCCAGCTCATGGCCGGGCTGAACCTGGAGCGGATGATCCTGGCCGGACTCATGCTCGGACTGGCGCGGCGCGCCTTCGACGACACCGTCGCCTATGTCACGGAGCGCAAGCAGTTCGGCCGCCCCGTCGGGAGCTTCCAGGCGATGCGCCACCGCATCGCCGACAACGCCACCGAGCTGGCGGCCACGCGACTGCTGGTGCACGACACCGCACGGGTGATCGACGAGGCCCCCGCAGGTGCGCTGTTCCCGCGCGAGGCGTCGATGGCCAAGCTCAAGGCCACCGAACTCGCCAAGCACCTGTCCCTGGAGGGGATGCAGATGCTCGGCGGCTACGGCTACGCCACCGAGTACGGCATGGAGCGGCTGCTCCGCCAGAGCGTCGTCTCGACGGTGTACGGCGGGACCAGCGAGATCCAGCGCGACATCATCGGGAAGTCCTACGGGCTGTAGCCGCTCAGGCCGCGGAGTTCCGGGCGAGCTCCGCGGCCCCGCGGTCGTCGCCGGCCTCGGCCTCGGCCTGCCGGTCGGGACGCGGAGCCGGGACGGCCGTCGGGCCGACGTGGGCGCCGGCCCCGGTACGGACCCGCGCGGCCTCGGCGGCG
>NZ_JAMXSG010000002.1:0-81372 GCF_024124365.1 Pseudonocardia sp. McavD-2-B | reverse complement strand
CCGCCGGTGCGTCCCCCGCCTCCCCGATCCCCAGCGCCCGCCCGGTCCCGGCGTCCGCGACACCGTGCACCGCGCCGGACGCGGCGAGCAGCAGGCGCGTCCCGCCGTCGCCGCCGCCGGTGTCGACCGGCCCGGTCCGCAGTGGCCCCGGGCCGGTCCCCGGCAGTACCACGGCGTCGAGACCCGGCCCGGCGTCGTCGGCACCGGCCAGGCGCACCCGCACCGCACCGGGCGCGACCGGCTCCTCGATGCCCGCGACGAGTGCGCGCCGTCCCTCGCGCCAGGTCCCGCACAGCACCGGGGGCACCTCGGTGACCTCGGCCCGCGCGGCGGGCCAGGCCTCGGCGCCGGGCACCCGCGTCTGCCCGACGTCGTCGACCAGCCCGGGCGGCAGCGTCGCCGGTTCGGCCTGCCCGGTCCGGGAGCGGACGGCGTCGGCGAGGGTGACCGGGATCCGGGCGAGCCCGTCGTCGACCACCAGGAAGTACGTCGATCCTGCCCCGAGCGACTGGCTGCGCACGACGTCCCCGTTCCGCCCCAGCCCCGCGACGGGTGTCGGTCCGGGGGCGGGGACCCGCAGCGGCGCGCCCTCCGGGATCGCGGAGAGCAGACCGTCACCGACCCGGCGGACGGGCGCGCCGAGCAGGCCGAGCCCGTCGAGGGCGTTCCGGTCGGACGGGTCGATCCGGTGCCGGGCGCCGTCGTGGACCAGGTAGGTGGCGCCGCCCTCGGCGGTCAGCAGGGCCACCGGTTCCGGCCCGGCCGGGACGGGTCCGAGCGACCCCGCGAGCACCGTCGTGGTCCCGGCGCCGGAGCCCTCGCCGCGGGTGTCGCAGACCGCCCACGCGGGTGGGACCGGGACCCCGTCGAGCGGGACGCCGACGGTGCCGGGGACGGCCGCCGGCGCGGTGCGCGGCGCGGCGGCCAGGGCGTCGTCGGGCACCGGGACGGGCACGGCGGTGGCACCGTCGTCGCGACCGTGCGCGGCGAGAACCAGCCGTCCCGCGACGGGGTCGGGCACCGGCACGAGCAGCGCGGACCGGTCGGGGTCGCGGACCACGGCGTAGAGCACGCCGCTGCGCTGCCCCTGCACCAGCGCCCGGGAGCGCCAGTCGGTGGCCGGGTCGACCCGGGCCAGCAGCGCCGCCACCCCGAGCGCGAGCAGCCCGACCAGCACTCCGGCGAACACGGCGCGCCGCTGCGAGCGGATCTGCTCGTGCAGCGGCACCGGGTCCGCCCGCACCAGCGCGGCCTCCATCCGGCGCACACCGAACCGGTGGGCGTCGACCTGGTCGCGGGTCGCCGGGGCGCGCTGCACGCGCGCGGGGGCGGGATCGGTGCGCACCGCCCGGACGGTAGGACGGCCGCGACCCCGGCGGAGCCGGTCCGCGGTCACTGCGTAGAAGTACGCCACCTGACCGATCGGTCCAGTTCGTTGCCACCCTCACTCTGTTGCCCATAATGTGCCGTTGCGTGATCACCCTCCGGAACATCGTCGTCCCGTTGGTGGCCGCCGCCCTCGTGGCCGGCTGCTCCGCGCCCACCGCCGCCCCGGGCGAGGCGGGCCCGGCCGGGGACGGCACCACCATGACCCTCGCCGACGGCTACGAGCCCGACGACCTCAACCCGCTGCTCGGCTACGGGGCGGAGGGCGCGAGCAAGTTCTACGACGGTCTCTACGCCCGCGACGCGCAGCGCACCCTGCAGCCCGCGCTCGCCTCCGGCCCGGCGACCTCGTCACCGGACCGCCTGTCATGGACGGTGCCGCTGCGCCCCGGCGTCACCTTCCACGACGGGTCGGCCTTCGGGCCCGAGGACGTCGTCGCCACCTACGCCGCGATCATCGACCCGGCCCGCGCCGCGACGATCCGGTCGAGCGTGCCGATGCTCGCCGGGGTCGAGGCCGTCGGCGACGACGCCGTGCGGTTCCGGCTGTCCTACCCCTACGGCGCGTTCCCGGCCCGGCTCACCTCCGGGATCCTGCCGTCGGAGGCCCTCGAGGGCGGCGGCCCCGTCTCCGACCTGCCGGTGAACACCCGGGCCGTCGGCACCGGCCCGTACCGGCTCGCCGAGTGGCGGCGCGGCGACACGATGGTCATGGAGTCGAACCCCGGGTACTGGGGCGGTGCACCCTCGGTGACGCGGGTGACCGTCGTGTTCGCCACCGACGACAACACCCGTGCCCAGCGCACCGCCGCCGGTGAGTTCGACGGGACCGTGCTGCCGCCGGCACTGGCCCGCGCGGTCGCGCAGCAGAGCGGGCTGGCGCTGCGCGAGCACGCCAGCGCCGACTACCGCACCGTCGCGCTGCCGTTCGCGAACCCGGTCACCGCGGACCCGGCGATCCGCGCGGCGCTCAACCGCTCGGTGAACCGCCAGGGCATGATCGACGCGTTCCTCGCGGGGCAGGGGGAACCGGCCCACCACCCGATCCCGGGCGTGCTGCCCGAGCAGGTCGAGCCCTCCGCGACGTTCACCTTCGACCCCGCGGAGGCGGGCCGGATCCTGGAGCGGGCCGGCTGGGTCCCCGGGCCCGACGGGGTGCGCGTCCGCGGCGGGCAGGCCGCGCGCTTCACGCTGATGTACCCGGCCACCGACACCGTGCGCCGCGACCTGGCCCAGGCGTTCGCCTCCGACGTGCGCGCAGCCGGGATCGACGTCCGGCTGGAGGGCCTCGGCTGGGAGGCGATCGAGCCGCGGATGGGCGCCGACGCGCTCGTGCTCGGCGGCGGCGACCCGTTCGACCCGGGGTTCAAGGCGTGGCAGCTGCTGCACTCGTCGAACGCCGCCGACGGGTTCAACAACCCCGGCTCCTACCGCAACGCGGCCGTCGACGCGGCGCTGGACACCGCACTGCGGGCGCCCGACGAGGCCGCCCGCACCGCGGCGGTGAAGGAGTTCCAGCGGGCCTACGTCGCCGACCCCGGCATGGTCTTCCTGGCCTTCCTCGGCCACAGCTACGTCACCCGCGACGCCTGGGACGGCTACACCCCCGTCGTCGAGCCGCACACCCACGGCACCACCTGGGGCCCGTGGTGGAACCTGCAGGACTGGACGCCCCGCTCGTGACGGCCGTGCTCCCGGGCCGGCACCGCGGCCGCGCGGTGGCCCGGCTGGCCGGGCTGCGGCTGCTGCTCGGCGTCCCGACGGTGCTGCTGGTCGCGGTCGGGGTGTTCCTGCTGGCGGCGGCGTCGCCGTTCCGGCCGGTGTACCAGTACTTCGGGGTCGGGATCTTCTCCGCGAGCGACGCCGACATCGCCGCCGCCGAACGTTCGCTCGGGCTGGACGCGAGCGTGGGCGAACAGCTCCTCCGGTGGCTGGGCGGGCTGCTGACCGGCGACCTCGGGCAGAGCCTCTCGATGCGGCAGCCGGTGGCCCAGGTGGTCGCCGAGCGGCTCCCGTGGACGTTGCTGCTGGTCACCCTGGCCCTGCTCGTGTCGCTGGTGCTGGCCCTGGCCGCCGGGACCGTCGCGGCGTGGCGACAGGGCGGCTGGTTCGACCGGGCCGTCACCGCGGTCGGGCACACCCTGGAGGGGCTGCCGCCGTTCGTGCTGGCCCTGGGTGCGATCGCGGTGTTCGCCGTGGCCTGGCCCGTGCTGCCGGTCGCCGGGCTCACCGATGCCGGCGCCGCACCCACGTTCGGCCAGGTGAGCAGGCACCTGGTGCTGCCGGCGCTGGTGCTGGGGGTCTCCCAGACGCCGTGGCTGGTGCTGCACGTGCGGGCCTCGCTGCTGGCCTCCCTCGACGACGACCACGTCGCCGGCGCCCGGGCCCGCGGGCTGCCCGAGCGTCTCGTCGTGCTGCGCCACGCCCTGCCGACCGCGCTGCTGCCGTTCGTGACGGTGCTGGGCAACCGGCTGCCGGAGCTCGTCACCGGCGCCGTGCTGGTGGAGACGGTGTTCTCCTGGCCGGGGATCGCGGCGGCCGTGGTCACCGCGGCGCTGGCCGTGGACTTCCCGCTGCTCGCCGCGCTGACCCTCCTCTCGGCGGTGGCGGTGCTGGCCGGGTCGCTCGTCGCCGACCTGACCGTGCTGCTGCTGGACCCGCGGGTGGACGCCGATGTCTGAGACCGCCGTCGCCCCCCGCCCGTGGCTCCAGGCCGGCCGGCCGCGCCCCGGCTCGCCCCGCGGCCGTCGCCGGTCCGGGCGGGCCCGGCTGGTCGCCGGCGCCGGCGGGCTGGTCCTGCTCGTCGCGGCTGCGGTAGGAGTGCCGTGGCTCGGCGGGCTCGACGAGGGCGCCGTGGACTACACCGCGATCCGGCTGCCGCCCTCGCCCGCGCACCCGTTCGGCACCGACTCCGTGGGCCGTGACGTGCTGCTGCGCAGCTTCGCCGGGCTGGGGGTGTCGCTGCAGGTCGCCGCGGCCTGCGCCGTGCTCTCGACGGTGATCGGCACCCTGTTCGGGGCGCTGTCCGGGCTGTTCGGCGGCTGGTGGGACCGGATCGCGATGCGCCTGGTCGACGCCGTCAACGCCGTCCCGCACCTGCTGCTCGGCATCGTGATCGTCGCGCTCTACCGGGGCAGCGTGCTCGCGGTGATCGCCTCGATCGGGCTGACCCACTGGACGACGGTGGCCCGCGTCGTGCGCGCGGAGATCCTGACCCTGCGCACCCGCCCGTTCGTCGACGCCGCGATCTCCGGCGGCGCGTCCCGGCGCCGGGTCCTGCGCCGGCACCTGCTGCCCGCGGTCGCCCCGCAGGCGGTGCTCTCGGCGGTGCTGATCCTGCCGCACGCGGTGTGGCACGAGACCGCACTGAGCTTCCTCGGCCTCGGCCTGCCACCACACCTGGCGAGCCTGGGCACCATCCTCGGCGAGGGGAGACAGGCCGTGCTGCTCGGCTCCTGGTGGATCGTGGTGTTCCCGAGCGTGCTGCTGGCCGCGACGACGCTGTGCGTCGCCGGCATCGCGGCCTGGTGGCGGGACCGCACACTCCCGCGCCGACGGTCGGAGCAGGCGCTGTGACCGGGCCCGGTACACCCGCACCCGGCACGGTGCTCGCGGTGCGCGGCCTCGACGTCGCCTTCCGGGTCGGGCGCGGGCGTCGCGCCCGCACGGTCCGCGCGGTCACCGAGGCCGACCTGGACCTGCGTGCCGGGCGGCTGACCGCGCTCGTCGGGGAGTCCGGCTGTGGCAAGTCGGTGCTCACCGAGGCCCTGACCGGGCTGCTGCCGGGCACCGCATCGGTCCGCGGGTCGGCCGTGCTGACCCCGCCGGAGCAGTCCACCCGACGCGACCCGGTGGAGCTGCTGACCGCCCCCGAGGGGACCCTGCGCGACCGGGTCCGCGGACGGCTGGTCGGGCTGGTCCCCCAGTCCGCCGCCACCCACTTCACCCCCACCCGCACCGTCGGCGCCCAGCTGCGCGAGACCCTGACCCGGCTCGGCGCGACGGCCACCGTCGCCGACCTGCTCGACCGCGCCGCGCTGCCTCGCCACGTCGCCGCGCTGCACCCGCACGAGCTGTCCGGCGGGCAGGCCCAGCGCGCCGGGCTCGCCGCCGCGCTCGCCGGGGACCCACCGGTGCTGCTCGCCGACGAGCCGACCGCCGGACTCGACCGGCCGCTGGTCGACCACGTCACGACGCTGCTGGCCGGGCTGGCCGCGGAGGGTCGCGCCGTCCTGCTGATCACCCACGACCTGCGCGCCGCCCGCGCCGTCGCCGACGACGTCGCCGTCATGTACGCCTCGCGGCTGGTCGAGACCGGCCCCGCCGACGACGTGTTCGCGGCCCCCTGGCACCCCTACACCGCCGGCCTGCTCGGTGCGCTGCCCGACGCCGGGTTCACCCCGGTGCCCGGGCACCCGCCGGAGCTGTCCGCGCTGCCCGACGGCTGCGCGTTCGCCCCACGCTGCCCGGTCACCGGCGACTGCTCCGGCGACCCCGCCCCGGTCCGCCGGGGTGGGCGGAGCGTGTCCTGCCATCCGCCGACCGCCCCCGCGCTCCCCGCGGCGGCCCGGTCCGGGGCGGGGTCGCGGTGAGCCTGCGCGCGGAGGGGGTGCGGGCCGGGTGGCGGGCCGGGCACGCCGTCGTCGACGGCGTGGACCTGGCCGTGGAACGGGGTTCGGTGCTCGGGCTGGCCGGCCCGTCGGGGTGCGGGAAGTCGACGCTGACCCGGGTGCTGGCGCTGCTGCACGCACCGTGGTCGGGCCGGGTGACCGTCGACGACGAGCCGGTCCGCCGGTTCCGCTTCGACGCGCCCGCGCCACTGCGCCGCCGGATCGGGGTGGTGTTCCAGTCCCCGCGGGCCTCGACCGACCCGCGGCTGACCTGCGAGGAGATCGTGGCCGAGCCGCTGCGCGCCGCCCGGGCGTCCGGGGTCACCGCCCGCGTCGACGAGGTGTGCGCGCAGGTCGGGCTGACCGCCGAGCTGCGCGGACGCCGGCCGCACGAGGTGTCCGACGGCCAGCTCCAGCGGGCCTGCCTGGCCCGTGCGCTCGCGCCCCGGCCGGACTACCTGCTGTGCGACGAGATGACCGCGATGCTCGACGCGTCGAGCACCGCGGCCCTGGTCTCGGTCGTCGCCGCCGAGGTCGACGGCCGCGGGCTCGGCGTCCTCGCCGTCAGCCACGACGAGGCGCTGCTCGCGGCGTGGGCCGGGCGGGTGCTGCGGCCGTGGAGCTGAGTCAGGCCTCGCGGACCGGACGGCGCAGCTGCTCGGCCAGGGCGCCGTCGTCGCCGAAGAGGGTGTCGCGCCAGCGCTGCTCCAGTGCCCGGGTGTCGTGCCGGTCGGGGTGGAAGCGCGGGTGCCCGAAGACGGGCATCCGGCCCAGCACGCGGCGCAGGAACTGGCCGCGCCCGAACAGCAGCCGGTAGCCCTCGCGCAGGTCCCGCGGCCGCCGCCAGACGCCCTGCTGCACGAGCAGGTACGCCCACCCGAACACGACCGCGGGCAGCACGGTGGCGACCACCAGCGGGGCGGCGCGGCCGCGCTCGGGGCCGTCGGTGCCGATGAGCTCGTAGACGTCCCAGGTCACGGACTTGTGCTCGAGCTCCTCGAGCGCGTGCCAGTGCCACAGCTCGCGGATGTCGGCGTGCACGCGCCCGGCGAACTCGTCGCTGTCGAGGATGTCCTCGGCCATCACCGCGGTGAAGTGCTCCATCAGCGCGGTGCAGGCGAGCTGCTGCCGCGGCGAGGTGCGGTCGAGGACCTTCAGCGCGAGCGCGACCGCGGACTCCGGTACGTGCACCGGGAAACCGCGGGAACGGAACGCCTCGTTGAGCCGGTCGTGCTCGCGGCTGTGGATGACCTCCTGCGCCGTGAACCCGGCGACCCGGGCGCGCAGCTCCGGGTCGGTCACCCGGTCCCGGAAGTGGATCACCGAGCGGACGAAGAAGTCCTCCCCCGGCGGGAAGATCGCCGAGAGCATCGCGAGGAACAGCGTCGCGGTCGCGTTGTCGGCGTAGGCCCAGCGGACCATCTGCTCGGGCAGCCGGAAGTCCAGGTGCCGCGGCGGGATGCCGACGTCGCCGCCGGTCAGCCTGCGGGGGCGTGGGCCGGACCCGGTGTCGGTCGCCGTCTCGGTCACGGTCGGTCCTCCGGTCGTCGTCGACGGTCGGGCCGCATCCGTGACAGAAAGTATCCCGTACAGTGCGTACCCCTTATCGCCGAATCATCGGTGGCACCGGGCGCGGTGTCAACCGGGCGCGGGATGATGGCCGGGTGAACGGATCCGTGACCCCCGGCGACGGCCGCGCCCGTCGCTGGGCCGGGCAGCGGGCGGCCCGGCGGGCCGAGGTCGTCGAGGCCGCGATGGCCGCGATCGCCGAGCACGGACCGGAGGCCACGACCGAGCAGATCGCCGGTCGCGCCGGTGTGCCCCGGCCCGCGCTGTACCGGCACTTCGACGGCCTGGAGGACCTGCAGGGCGCGATCGCCGAGGCCGCGCTGGGGCTCTACTCCGAGGCGCTCGCGCCGGTGTGGAGCCCGCGCGGGACGCCGCGGGAGATGCTCGTCGCCGCCATCGCCGCGCACGTGCGGTGGCTCGCCGCGCACACCGAGCTCTACCGGTACGTGCTGCGCGCCGCCGGGGTCACGACGGCCGTCACCGACATCCGGCACCGCATCGCCGACCGGATGACCGGCCTGTTGACCGGTGGCTACCCCGGGCTGCCCGCGACCGTCGCGGCGCCGCTGGCCGCCGGCGCGGTCGGACTGGTCGACGGCGCGACCGAGCGCTGGCTCTCCTCGGCCGACCCGCTCCCGCTCGACGAGCTCGCCGAGCACCTGGCCCGGTGGGTCTGGTCGGTACTCGACGTGGCGCTGCGCGAGGTCGCGATCGAGCTCGACCCGGACGTCCCGCTCACGGCGGGCTGAGCGCTACTCCGCGACGCCGATGTCCTCGTTCCACAGGTCGGGGCGCTCGGCGACGAACGCGGTCATCATGTCCACGCAGCGCGCGTCGTCGAGCACCTGCACGCGCACCCCGTGCTCGGCCAGCCAGTCGTGCCCGCCGTGGAAGGTCCGGGCCTCCCCCACGAGCACCGCGCCGATCCCGAACTGACGGATCAGCCCCGAGCAGTACCAGCAGGGCGAGAGCGTGGTGACCATCGTCGTGGACCGGTAGTCGCGGCGGCGGCCCGCGTCGCGGAACGCCGCGGTCTCGCCGTGCACCGTCGGGTCGCCGTCCTGCACCCGACGGTTGTGGCCGCGCCCGAGGACCTCCCCGTCCGGTCCGACGAGTGCGGCGCCGATCGGGATGCCGCCCGAGGCCAGCCCGGCCCGGGCCTGCTCCACCGCGACGTCCAGCCAGCTCGGATCCATGCGCGCGAACCTATACCGAGATCGCGTCCAGGCGTTCGCGCAGGAACGGCGCGGACACCACCGGCTCCAGCGCCGTCCGGCCGAGCGGCGGGGCCAGCGGCGTGACGACGGCGTCGTGGTCCAGCTCGAAGAAGAACACCAGCGACACCAGGTCCTCGGCCGGGGCGTGGGCCTGCGGCGGCAGCACCCGGTGCCGCCCGGCCCGCCAGCGGTGTCCGGTCCAGTGCGCGAGCAGGTCGCCGACGTTCACCGTCAGCGCCCCCGGGGTGTACGGCGCGTCGGTCCAGCCGTGCCCCTCGACGTCGACCTGCAGCCCGCCCGCCCCCGGCTCGCGGTCGAGCAGGGTGACGGTGCCGAAGTCGGTGTGCGGGCCGATCCGGAACTGCCCGGGCAGCGGGGCCCCGGTCTCGGTCATCGGCGGGTAGCGGTTGATGTTGAACGTCCACGTCGGGTGCGTCGCGAGGTCGCGCAGCGTCGACGGCTCCTGCCCGAGCGCCCCCGCGCACAGCTCCAGCAGCGCGCCCGCGACACGGGTCATCGCCGTGCAGTAGGCGGTCACCGCCTCCCGCAGCGCCGGGACCTGCGCCGGCCAGACGTTCGGCGGGAACCACACCGCGTCGGTCTCCGCGTCACCGGTCGGCGCGAACGGCCCCGCCGCGAAGGACTCCTTGAGGTCCGGCGGGGAGTCACCGCCCTCCACACGGTCGTTGGCCTCGACGCCGGGCGGCAGCCACCCCCGCCCGCCGACTCCGACCGCGTAGCCGCGCTTGACCGCCTCGGGCAGCGCGAAGAAGTCCCGTGCGGCGGCCCGTACCGCCCAGGCCGCGTCGTCCGGCACCCCGTGCCCGACGACCTGCAGGAACCCGGCCCGCTGCAACGCGGTGTCCACCGCGGCCGGGTCCGGTGCGGCCAGGTCCACGGTCGGGATGAGCGCGTTCACCGGGTACCCCCGGGCGTCCCGACGGCGGTGCGGCGCACCAGCAGCGCGTAGAGCCCGGCCGAGAGCAGCAGCCCGACCAGGAAGGTCACGTCACCGATCCCGGGCAGCAGGCGCGGCACCAGCCCGGTGAACAGCTCCTGGTTGGCGAACAGCAGCACCGACACGACGATGCCGGCGACGAGGGCGACCGGGCCCGCGTGGTTGCAGTGGGTGCGGTCGTAGAGCAGACCGGGGTCGGTCGGGCGCAGCCACTGGTCGGTGAGCACCACCCCGAGCCACGGCCCGACCCAGTACACGACGACGAGCAGGAACGCCTCGTACCCGGCCGCGGCGTCGCCGAGGGCGACCAGCGCGATCACGAACCCGACCGCGCCGAAGGCCACCGCGACGACGGCCCGCGCCCGCGCCAGCGGCACGTCGATGCCGAGCGCGAGGAACGCCATCGCCCCGGAGTACACGTTCAGGACGTTCGCCGCGACCGCCCCCACCGCGATGGCGACCAGGGTCAGCACGGCCAGCCACCCGGGCAGCAGGCCGGTGTAGTTCGCCACCGGGTTGTCCGAGTCGAGCCCGGCCGCCGTCGCCGCACCGACCGACGCCGCACCGACCGTCATGAGCACCGTGGTGGACAGGAACAGGCCGCCGCCCGCGGCGAGGCCGGTGGCCCGCGCCGACACCGAGCGGGGCAGGTAGCGGGAGTAGTCCGCGGCGTAGGGGCTCCAGCCCGCCGAGTACCCGACGACGGCACCGACGGTCAGCAGGAACCCGCCGACCCCGCCCACCCCGTCCGGCGACGCGGCCGCCCCCGGGTCGGACGCGGCGAGCACCAGCACCGCCCCGGCCCCGAGCACGACCGCGAGCAGCGGGAAGGCGAGCCGCTCGAACGCCTGCACCAGGTTGTGCCCGAAGAACGCGACGGCGACCTGGACGACGACCACCGCCACCAGCCACGCGACCGTCCCGCCGCCGGTGATCGCCGACAGGGCGAAGGCGGCGCTGACGCTGTTCACCGCGAACCAGCCGAAACCCGAGGTGATCGTCATCAACGCGGCGGGCAGTGCGTTGCCGCGGTGGCCGAACGCGAGCCGCCCGAGCACCATCTGCGGCACTCCGGCGGCCGGTCCGCGGGCGGACAGGATCCCGTGGGCGAGCGCGGCGAGCAGGTTCCCGACGACGATCGCCGCGACCGCCGCGGGCACCGACTGCCCGAACGCCGTCACCGACAGCACGCCGACGAAGATCGTCGCGAACTCCAGGTTCGGCGAGGTCCACGTCCAGAACAGCTGGCGGGGTCTGCCGTGCCGCTCGGAGTCCGGCACGGGCTCGGTGGAGCCGGGCTCGACGGCGACGATGCGGTCGCCGTACCCGCGGTCCGCGGCCGCGCCGACGGTGTTCTCGGTGGTCACCGCGCCACTGTGACCCGCGGACCGCCCGGGACGGAACCTCGGTAACCGACTGTTGACACGGGTTGCTCCGTCCGGCCCGTAGTCCTGCGGATTCCGCGGCCGGGCCCGGTCCGCCACGATCGTCGGCATGCGGACGAACCTGAACGTGGCCCTGCAGGCCGGCGCCCTCCTGGCCTTCGCGGCCCTGCGGTTCACCGCGCCGGGGTGGTTCCTGATCATCCTGATCGTCACCCTGGTCGGACCGGCCCTCCTGACGGTCCCGACGGTGCTGTCGCTGACCGTGCTGCGACGCCGGGTGCTCGGCCCGGCGGTGACCGCCCCGTTCGTCGCCTGCGCCGGGTTCCTGCTCGCCGGCGGGCTGCTGATGCCCGACTTCGGCGACACCGCGGACTCGGTGCGCGCCCCGCTGACGGTGCTGCTGGAGTCGGCCGGGCTGCCCGCCGGGCCGACCGAGCCGCTGTACGTCCTCGGCTCGCTGGCCCTCGCCGGCTGGTCGGTGTCACTGGTCTGGCTGGGCGTGGCCCTGGCGCTCGACGCCCGCCGGACGCACCGGGTCCCCGGGCCGCCGCACCCGGCCTGGGTGCGGCCGGTCTCCTGAGGCCGCTCGCGCCGTCCGCGAGGTCCCCGTCCGCGCCGTCCGGACCGGTCACACCGGGGCCGGTCCCGGCCCCACCCGGCCGGCCGCGTCCGGCCGGCCCCGGCGGGGTCTGCTCAGCCCTCGCCCGGTACCCGGATCCGCCGGGTCCGCTCGGCGCGGGCGGCGAGCTCGTCGTCGGCGGGGTAGTCGACGCCGGTCAGCGACAGGCCGTGCGGCGGCGCGACGGTCACCTCGGAGGCGCGCAGCTCGCGGCGCAGCAGTCCCGCGGGCCAGTCGGCGGGCCTGCGCCCACGGCCGACCTCGAACACCGCGCCGACCAGGCTGCGGACCATCGAGTGGCAGAACGCGTCCGCGGAGACCGCCGCGACCAGCACGTCCGGCTCGCCCGGCGCGGGCGACCAGTCGAAGCGCTGCAGCGCGCGTACGGTCGTCGCGCCCTCGCGGCGCTTGCAGAACGCGGCGAAGTCGTGCTCGCCCAGCAGCAGTGCCGAGGCGGCGTTCATCGGCTCCGGGTCCAGCGGGTACGGCCAGGCGACGGTCTCCCGCGCCCGCAGCGGCTCGGCCCCGAACGGGGCCGTGGTGACCCGGTAGCGGTAGTGCCTGCGCAGCGCGGAGAAGCGGGCGTCGAAGGCGTCGGGGACCCGCCCGAGACCGTGCACCCGCACGTCGGGTGGGAGCAGCCGGTTCAACCGCCGCAGCAGGCCGTCGATCTGCGGTGCGAGCGTCTCCGGGAGGTCGACGTGGCAGACCTGGCCGGACGCGTGCACCCCGGCGTCGGTGCGCCCGGCGACGGTGAGCCGCAGCGGGGTGCGCAGCACGGTCGACAGGGCCTCGGTGAGCACGCCCTGCACGGTGCGCCGGGTCGGCTGCTGGGCCCATCCGGAGAAGTCGGTGCCGTCGTAGGCGACGTCGAGCCGCAGCCGGACGGTCCCGGCCCCCGGATCGGGGGCACCGGAAACGCCGACGAGCCCGCCGTCGGTGACGGCGGGCTCGTCGGTGTGGTGCGCTCGGCTCAGGAGCCGGACTCCTTCTTCGAGTCCTCGGCGGCGTCGGCAGCCTCCTCGGCGGCCTCCTCCGCGGCGGCGGCGGCGGCGTCGACGGCCTTGTCGGCGGCCTCGGAACCCGGGGCCACCTCCTCGGCCTCGACCGCGGCGTCGACCGCCTTCTCGGCGGCCTCCTGGGCCTCGTCGGCGGCGGTGACCTCGGCCTCGGTGGCCTCGGTCGACTCGACCGTGGTCTCCTCGTCCGACGACGCGGCGGCCGGGGCGGAGGCCGCGGCCTGCGACGCGGCCGAACGACGGGCACGGTTGGCCTCGTCGGTCACCGTCTTCTGCTGGACCAGCTCGATGACCGCCATCGGGGCGTTGTCGCCCTTGCGCGGCATCGTCTTGGTGATCCGGGTGTAGCCACCGTTGCGGTCCGCGAAGAACGGGCCGATCTCGGTGACGAGGCGGTGCACGACCGACTTGTCGCGGATCACCTTCATGATCTCGCGCCGGTTGTGCAGGTCGCCGGCCTTGGCCTTGGTGATCAGCCGCTCCGCGTACGGACGCAGCCGCCGGGCCTTGGCCTCGGTGGTGGTGATCCGGCCGTGTTCGAACAGCGAGGTCGCCAGGTTGGCCAGGATCAGCCGCTGGTGCGCGGGCGACCCGCCGAGGCGGGCACCCTTGGTGGGCTGGGGCATGGCTACAACTGCTCCGTTTCTGCGTAGTCCTGACCGTCGTCACCGAAGGTGTCCGGGTCGAACCCGCTCCCACCGTCGACGCCGTAGTCGCTCGCCGCCGCCGACGGGTCGAACCCGGGCGGGCTGTCCTTGAGGGCCAGGCCGAGACCGACGAGCTTCATCTTGACCTCGTCGATCGACTTGGCGCCGAAGTTGCGGATGTCGAGCAGGTCCGCCTCGCTGCGGCCGACGAGCTCGCCGACCGTGTGGATGCCCTCGCGCTTGAGGCAGTTGTAGGACCGGACCGTGAGGTCCAGCTCCTCGATCGGCATCGCGAAGGCCGCGATGGTGTCCGCCTCCTGCGGGGAGGGGCCGATCTCGATGCCCTCGGCGTCCACGTTCAGCTCGCGGGCCAGGCCGAACAGCTCGACCAGGGTCTTGCCGGCCGAGGCCAGCGCGTCCCGCGGGGTGATGGACGGCTTCGACTCGACGTCGAGGATGAGCTTGTCGAAGTCGGTGCGCTGCTCGACTCGCGTGGCCTCGACCTTGTAGGTCACCTTCAGCACCGGCGAGTAGATCGAGTCGACCGGGATACGGCCGATCTCGGCACCGGTGGCCTTGTTCTGCATCGCCGGGACGTACCCGCGACCGCGCTCGACGACGAGCTCGACCTCGAGCCGGCCCTTGTCGTTGAGCGAGGCGATGTGCAGGTCCGGGTTGTGCACGGTGACACCGGCGGGCGGGACGATGTCCCCCGCGGTGACCGCACCCGGGCCCTGCTTGCGCAGGTACATCGTCACCGGCTCGTCCTCCTCGGAGCTCACGACGAGCTCCTTGAGGTTGAGGATGATGTCGGTGACGTCCTCCTTGACCCCCGGCACGGTGGTGAACTCGTGCAGGACGCCGTCGATCCGGATGGACGTGACGGCGGCACCGGGGATCGACGACAGCAGCGTCCGGCGCAGGGAGTTACCGAGGGTGTAGCCGAAGCCCGGCTCCAGCGGCTCGATGACGAACCGCGACCGGGTCTCGGTGACGACGTCCTCGGCCAGTGAGGGTCGCTGAGAGATCAGCATGGGTGTGTGCCTCCTTCGCACCTGCGACAACCGCTATTTGATGTCGCAGTGGGAACCGTCGCCCCTCCCTGCGGGGCGACGGCGTGTCGAGCTACTTCGAGTAGAACTCGACGATGAGCTGCTCGGTGACCTGGGTGTCGATCTGAGCGCGCTCGGGCAGCTGGTGGACCAGGATCCGCAGGGTCGACGGGACGACCTGCAGCCACGCCGGGACCGGGCGGTCGCCCTGGGTCTCCTTGGCGATGACGAACGGGTCGGTGTTCCGCGACTTGTCCTTGACGTCGATGATGTCGTAGCGCGACACCCGGTAGCTGGGGATGTCGACCTTCTTCCCGTTGACCAGGAAGTGGCCGTGGTTCACCAGCTGACGGGCCATGCGCCGGGTGCGGGCGAGGCCCGCGCGGTACACGACGTTGTCGAGGCGCGACTCGAGGATCTGCAGCAGCTCGTCGCCGGTCTTGCCCTCGCGACGGTGCGCCTCCTCGTAGTAGGCGCGGAGCTGCTTCTCCTGCAGGCCGTAGCCGAAGCGGGCCTTCTGCTTCTCCTGCAGCTGCAGGAGGTACTCGGTCTCCTTGATCCGGATCCGGCCGTGCTGGCCGGGCGGGTAGGGACGACGCTCGAACGCCTGGTCGCCGCCGACGAGGTCGGTCTTCAGTCGGCGGGACTTGCGGGTCATGGGGCCGGTGTAGCGAGCCATGGTGGTTCTCCCTTCCCCTAGACCCGGCGCCGCTTGGGCGGACGGCAGCCGTTGTGCGGCTGCGGGGTCACGTCGGAGATCGTGCCGACCTCGAGGCCGGCCGCCTGCAGCGAACGGATCGCCGTCTCACGTCCGGAGCCGGGGCCCTTGACGAAGACGTCGCACTTCTTCATGCCGTGGTCCATCGCCTTGCGGGCGGCGTTCTCGGCGGCGAGCTGCGCGGCGAACGGCGTCGACTTCCGGGAGCCCTTCAGGCCGACGTGCCCGGACGAGGCCCAGGCGATGACGGCACCGGTCGGGTCGGTGATCGACACGATCGTGTTGTTGAACGTGGACTTGATGTGGGCGTGACCGTGCGCGACGTTCTTCTTCTCGCGACGGCGGACCTTCTTGGGTCCGGCACCCTGACGTGCGCGGGGCGGCATTACTTCTTACCTGCCTTCTTCTTACCGGCGACGGTCTTCTTCGGACCCTTGCGGCCGCGCGCGTTGGTCTTCGTGCGCTGGCCGCGGACCGGAAGGCCGCGACGGTGACGGATGCCCTGGTACGAACCGATCTCGATCTTCCGGCGGATGTCCGCCTGGATCTCACGGCGCAGGTCACCCTCGACCTGCAGGTTCGCCTCGATGTACTCGCGGAGCTTGCTGACGTCCTCGTCGGTCAGGTCCTTCGACCGGAGGTCGGGGCTCAGCGCGGTGGCCTCGAGGATCTCCTTGGACCGGGTACGTCCGACCCCGAAGATGTAGGTGAGCGCGATCTCCAACCGCTTTTCGCGGGGGAGGTCGACGCCGGCAACACGTGCCATGCGGCGTGGTCTCCTTGTTGTCGTCCCAGGTCTTCCCGATGCCCGTCCCGTTCCGCCGCTGAGCTGAACGGGCCCCGGCCTGGTTCCGGGGGTACTACCGGGCCCGTGTGGCCCGGCAGGTGCATCGGGGGCTTCTGCTGCGCGATCAGAGGATCGCGACCGGTACCGCTCTGCTCAGCCCTGGCGCTGCTTGTGGCGCAGGTTCGAGCAGATCACGATGATCCGGCCGTGACGGCGGATCACCTGGCACTTGTCGCAGATCTTCTTGACGCTCGGCTTGACCTTCACGTCGTCTGCCTCTGTGTGTCGTTCTTGTGGGTCTCGCGACCGACCGTGGTGGAGCTGGTCGTCACTTGTAGCGGTAGACGATGCGGCCGCGGCTGAGGTCGTAGGGCGACAGCTCGACGACCACCCGGTCCTCCGGAAGGATCCGGATGTAGTGCTGGCGCATCTTCCCGCTGATGTGCGCGAGTACCCGGTGGCCGTTCTCCAGCTCCACCCGGAACATCGCGTTCGGCAGGGGTTCGACGACCCGGCCCTCGACCTCGATCGCCCCGTCCTTCTTGGCCATGTCCTCCGCTATCCGTGACAGGTGTCGGTTGCCCCGGTCGACAGCGGTGCCGACGACCGGTTCGGCGCGCGCGGACGGAGCCGGACCGGGAACACTGTGGGATACACGGAGCACACGGAGCGGACGTCACAGGACGCGCCGATGGACCAGTGTACGGAGGCCGTGCGAGGCCGGTGCAGGCGGGGGTGACGGGCGTGGTAGACGCCCGGCAGACCGACGGTAACGGACCGACCCGGTCACGGACCAGTACCCGCGCGGAGCGCGTCGGGTACCGGTGGCGCGGGGCTCAGGCTCCGGGGCGGTCCGGTGCGCCGGCGGGCGCGGTCAGCAGCCACGGCCCGTCCTCGGTGACGGCGACGGTGTGCTCCCAGTGCACGGCCCGGCCGCCCGCCGCGGTGACGACCGTCCAGCCGTCCTCGAGCTCCAGGGTGTCCGGGTCCCCCGCGACGAGCATCGGCTCGACGGCCAGGGCCATGCCCGGGCGCAGCCGCGGCCCCTTGCCCGGCTCGCCGTGGTTGGGCAGGAACGGGTCCATGTGCATCGACGTGCCGATGCCGTGGCCACCGTACTCGGCGACGATCCCGTAGTCGGCGCGGTCGGCCAGCGCCGCGGACCGGCACGCCTCCTGGATGGCGTACGAGACGTCGGTCAGCCGGGCCCCGTCGCGGACGGCGAGGATCCCCGCCTCCATCGCGCCGCGGCAGGCCGCGGACAGGGCGAGGTCCTCCGGCGACACGTCCCCGACGGCGATGGTCACCGCGGAGTCGCCGTGCCAGCCGTCGACGATCGCACCGCAGTCCACCGAGATCAGGTCTCCCTCGGCGAGCACCTGCTTCGGCGACGGGATGCCGTGCACGATCTGCTCGTTCACCGAGGCGCAGATGCTCGCCGGGAAACCGTGGTAACCGAGGAACGAGGGGACACCGTCGCCGTCGCGGATCGTCTGCTCGGCGAGCGCATCGAGCTCGGCCGTGCTGACACCGGGCTTCGCGTGCTCGGTGACCGCGGCCAGCGTGGCCGCGACCAACGCACCCGCCACCCGCATCGCCTCGAGCTGACCGTGGGTCTTGAGCTCGATGTCCCGACCCCGGTAGCGGGCGATGGCCCCGCGGATACCGCCGCGACCGTTCATGTGTCCGTCCCTCGGTTCCCCGCCGTGGCGCCGGTGGTGCCGGCGCCGACCGGGTCTCAGCCGTTGCGGTTGTGCAGCGCCGAGAAGACCCGGTCGGTGATCTCGTCGATCTCGCCGACGGCGTCGATCGTGACCAGCCGGTCACGGTAGTGGTCCAGCAGCGGAGCGGTCTCCTCGCGGTAGACCCGCTGCCGGTTGCGGATGGTGTCCTCGTTGTCGTCGCTGCGGCCGCGGCCGAGCAGCCGCTGCACGACGACCTCGTCGTCGACGTCGAACTGGACGACGGCGTCGAGTTCCAGGCCCTTGTCGGACAGGATCTCCGACAGGGAGCCCGCCTGGGCCACGTTGCGCGGGAAGCCGTCGAGGATGAAACCGCTCGCCGTGTCGGCGTCGCCGAGCCGGTCGCGCACCATCGCGACGGTCACCTCGTCGGGGACGAGGTCCCCGGCGTCCATGTAGCGCTTCGCCTCGCGACCGAGCTCGGTCTCGTCACGCAGGTTCGCCCGGAACAGATCCCCGGTCGAGATGTGCGGGACGTCGAGCCGCTTGGCCATCTGCTCAGCCTGGGTCCCCTTGCCGGCACCGGGCGGTCCCACCAGAACGAGTCGCACGAGACCCGACCTCCTGAAGTCTTGTCGTCCATGGTGCCGGCGTCCTCGCCGGCACACGATGCCCGAGGCACCACGATCGGGGCCGGGGCCCCGCACCGGGTTCCCGCTCGGCCACGTTCCGGCGAGCCTAACGCAGGAAACCCTCGTAGTTCCGCTGCATGAGCTGGCTCTCGATCTGCTTCAGGGTGTCGAGGCCCACGGTGACCATGATCAGCACGGCCGTGCCGCCGAACGGGAAGTTCTGGTTCTGGCCGCTGCCGGTGATCCCGAGGAAGAAGTTCGGGAGCACCGCGATGAGGCCCAGGTACAGCGATCCCGGCAGCGTGATGCGGCTGAGCACGAAGTTCAGGTACTCCGCGGTGGGCCGGCCCGGGCGGATGCCCGGGATGAATCCGCCGTACTTCTTCATGTCCTCGGCGCGCTCGTCGGGGTTGAACGTGATGCCGACGTAGAAGTACGTGAAGAAGATGATCAGTGCTACGTACAACACGATGTGCACGGGATTGGACTGATCGACGAGATAGGTCTGCACGAACTGCTGGAACCAGCCGCCGTCGTTCCCGGCGAGCCGGGCGACCAGGTCGGGCAGGTAGAGCAGCGAGCTACCGAAGATCACCGGCACGACACCGGCCTGGTTGACCTTGAGCGGCAGGTAGGTCGAGGTGCCGCCGTACATCCGGCGGCCGACCATGCGCTTGGCGTACTGCACCGGGATCCGGCGCTGGCCGTTCTCCACGAACACGACGCTGGCGATGATCGCGAGACCGAAGACGCAGACGCCGGCGAAGACCAGGCCGCCGGAGTTCTCCAGGATCAGCCGGCCCTCGGCGGGGATGCGGTGCGCGATGGAGGCGAAGATCAGCAGCGACATGCCGTTGCCGATGCCGCGCTCGGTGACCTGCTCGCCCAGCCACATCACCAGCGTGGTCCCGGCGACCATGACGATCACGATGACGATCAGCGTGAAGACCGACGAGTCCGGGATGATCGGGAGCGCGCAGCCCTGGAACAGCTGACCGCGCTCGGCCAGCGCCACGAAGCCGGTGGCCTGCAGCACCGCGATGCCGATCGTCAGGTACCGCGTGTACTGCGTGAGCTTGGCCTGGCCGGACTGGCCTTCCTTCTTCAACTGCTCGAACCGCGGGATGACGACCTGCAGCAGCTGCACGATGATGCTCGCGGTGATGTAGGGCATGATGCCCAGCGCGAAGATCGACAGCTGGAGCAGTGCCCCACCGGAGAACAGGTTGATCAGGGAGTAGACGCTGGCGTTGTCGCCGCCCTCGACCTGACGGACACATTCCTGGATGTTGGGGTACGACACCCCCGGCGAGGGGATGTTCGCCCCGAGCCGGTACACCGCCACGATCGCCAGCGTGAAGAGGATCTTCTTGCGGAGATCCGGCGTGGTCAGGGCCGCCCGGACTGCGCTGAGCACTCGGTGATCCTCCTACGACGTCGGCGGCCCGACACCGCCTGCGCCGGCCCCTGAGGGGTCGGCCGGGTTGGTCGACGCGCGTTCCGCGCCTCGCGGGACACCCGGGCCGGTGTGTACCGGCGGGGGCTGCGCGCCTCGAGGCGCGCCAGGTAATCGGTGGACACTCGGTCCGGAAGTGACTGTAACAGCGGCCCGGAAACGCCTCGGCGCCGCCCACGGGCCCGGTCCACCTGGGGTGGAGCGGGCGCCACGGACGGCGCCGGGGGACGTGCGGTGGGGCCTACAGCTCGGAGACCGAGCCGCCGGCCGCCGAGATCTTCTCGCGCGCGGACGCGGAGAACTTGTGGGCCTTCACGGTCAGGGCGACGCCCGAGAGCTCGCCCTCGCCGAGGACCTTCACGAGCTGGTTCTTGCGAACCGCGCCCGCCTCGACCAGCTCGGCCGGACCGATCTCGCCACCCTTCGGGAACAGGGTGGCCAGCTCGCCGACGTTCACGACCTGGTACTCGACCTTGAAGCGGTTCTTGAAGCCCTTGAGCTTCGGGAGCCGCATGTGCAGCGGCATCTGCCCGCCCTCGAAGCGCGGGGACACCGTCTTGCGGGCCTTGGTGCCCTTGGTACCGCGACCGGCGGTCTTGCCCTTGGAGCCCTCACCGCGACCCACACGGGTCCGCGCCTTCTTCGAGCCCGGGGCCGGCCGCAGGTCGTGGAGCTTGATGACGGAGTTCTCGTTCTCGCTCACGACTGCACCTCCTCCACGGTCACGAGGTGGCGCACGGTGTGGACGTAACCGCGGGTCTGCGGGTCCGCCTCACGCACCACCGACTGCCGGATCTTGCGCAGGCCGAGCGAGCGCAGCGTGTCGCGCTGGTTCTGCTTGCAGCCGATCCGGCTCTTCACCTGGGTGATCTTCCACGTGGCCATGTCGCTCACACCTTCGCCGCGTCGGCCTCGGCGCGCTGGCGCATCATGCTCGCCGGGGCGACGTCCTCCAGCGGCAGGCCGCGGCGGGCCGCGACCTCCTCCGGACGCTGCACCGACTTCAGCGCCGCCACCGTGGCGTGCACGATGTTGATGGCGTTGTCGGAGCCGAGGGACTTGGACAGGATGTCCGAGATCCCCGCGCACTCCAGCACCGCGCGGACCGGGCCGCCGGCGATGACACCGGTACCCGGGGAGGCCGGGCGCAGCATGACGACGCCGGCGGCGGCCTCACCCTGCACGCGGTGCACGATCGTGCCGCCAATGCGGGGGACGCGGAAGAAGTTCTTCTTCGCCTCCTCCACGCCCTTGGCGATCGCGGCCGGCACCTCCTTGGCCTTGCCGTAGCCGACACCCACCAGGCCGTCACCGTCGCCGACGATCATCAGCGCGGTGAAGCTGAACCGGCGGCCGCCCTTGACGACCTTGGCCACGCGGTTGATCGTGACCAGCCGCTCGATGTACGGGGTCTTGTCCTGGGCCGCCCCGCCACGGCCACCGTCCCGGCGGTCCCGGTTGTTGCGGTTGTCGTTCCCACCGCTGCCGCCCGGGGCTCCGCCGTCACGCCGCGTACGTCCCGGCATCAGACAGTCCCTTCGATCTTCTCGGTCTGGTTCATCAGAACTCCAGGCCTCCCTCGCGGGCGGCGTCGGCCAGGGCCGCGATGCGCCCGTGGTAGGCCAGCCCGCCGCGGTCGAACACGACCGTGGAGATGCCCGCCTCCTTGGCCCGGGCGGCGATGAGCTCGCCGACCTTGGCCGCCTTGGCCTTCTTGTCGCCCTCGACGCCACGCACCTCGGCGTCCAGCGAGGACGCGAAGGCCAGCGTGTGGCCCGCCAGGTCGTCGATCAGCTGGACGGTGATGTGCCGCGATGAGCGGTTGACCGCCAGCCGCGGACGCACCGGCGTCCCGGAGATCTTCTTCCGGAGCCGGGCGTGCCGGCGGATGCGCGAGTCGCGGCGCTTGCGCGCCACCTGGGACGCCATCCGGCGGCGGGCGGAACCCGACACCGTCTCGTTCGTCTCGGCCATCACTTACCCGTCTTTCCGACCTTGCGGCGGACCTGCTCGCCGGCGTACCGCACACCCTTGCCCTTGTACGGGTCGGGGCGGCGCAGCTTCCGGATGTTGGCAGCGGTCTCGCCGACCAGCTGCTTGTCGATGCCGGAGACCGAGAACCGGGTCGGCGACTCGACCGCGAAGGTGATGCCCTCCGCCGGCTCGATGACGACCGGGTGCGAGTAGCCCAGGGCGAACTCGAGGTTCTGCCCCTTCAGCTGCACGCGGTAACCCACGCCGTGGATCTCCAGCTTCTTCTCGTAGCCGGCGCTGACGCCGACCACGATGTTGTTGACGAGGGAGCGGGTCAGGCCGTGGTAGGCCCGGGTCTCGCGCTCCTCGTTCGGCCGCTTCACCAGCACCGTGCCGTCGTCATCGCGCTCGATCGTGATCGGCTCGACGGCGGTGTGCGACAGGGTGCCCTTGGGGCCCTTCGCGGTGACCGTGCGGCCGTCGATGGTGATCTCCACGCCGGACGGGACGGTGATGGGCAGCTTTCCGATGCGTGACATCGTTCGTTACCCCTCTCTCACCAGACGTAGGCGAGGACTTCCCCGCCCACGCCGCTCCGGTAGGCCTGCTGGTCGGTCATCAGACCCTGAGAGGTCGAGATGATCGCGATGCCGAGGCCACCCAGGACCCGCGGCAGGTTCGTCGACTTCGCGTACACACGCAGACCGGGCTTGGACACCCGGCGCAGACCGGCGACGCTGCGCTCACGGTTGCGGCCGTACTTCAGCTCGACGACCAGGGACTTGCCGACCTCGGCGTCCTCGGTGTGGTGTGCCGCGATGTAGCCCTCCTTCTGAAGGATCTCCGCAATGGCGACCTTCAGCTTCGAGTGGGGCATCACGACGCGGTCGTGGTAGGCCGAGTTCGCGTTCCGCAGACGGGTCAACATGTCTGCGATCGGATCGGTCATCGTCATGGTGTCTGTCTCTTTCCCGCCGTGGTTCCTCGTACCGGCGCGGTGCCCCTGTGCGGGGCACCGCACCGGTGCGGGCCTGCGGCGATCGGATCCGCTGCCCCGCGGACGCGGGGCGGTCGGATCACCAGCTGGACTTGCTCACACCCGGCAGCTCGCCGGCGTGCGCCATGTCTCGCAGGCACACGCGGCAGAGGCCGAACTTGCGGAACACGGCACGCGGCCGGCCGCACTTGTTGCAGCGGGTGTAACCCCGCACGGCGAACTTCGGCTTCGCGTTCGCCTTGTTGATGAGCGCCTTCTTCGCCATTCGCTCAGCTCTCCTTGAACGGGAAGCCCAGGTGGCGCAGCAGCGCCCGGCCCTCGGCGTTCGTGGTCGCGGTGGTCACGACCGTGATGTCCATGCCCCGCGGCCGGTCGATGGAGTCCGGGTCGATCTCGTGGAACATCGACTGCTCGTTCAGGCCGAACGTGTAGTTGCCACGCCCGTCGAACTGGTTGCCCTCGAGGCCACGGAAGTCGCGGATACGGGGCAGCGCGATGGTCAGGAGACGGTCGAGGAACTCCCACATCCGGTCGTTGCGGAGGGTCACCTTCGCACCGATCGGCATGCCCTCGCGCAGCTTGAACTGCGCGATGGACTTGGTGGCGCGACGCAGCTGTGGCTTCTGGCCGGTGATGGTGGCCAGGTCCCGCAGCGCACCGTCGATCAGCTTCGAGTCGCGGGCGGCGTCACCGACACCCATGTTCACCACGACCTTGGTCAGGCCGGGGATCTGCATGACGTTGGTGTAGCCGAACTCCTCGCGGAGCTTGTCGAGCATCTCGTCGCGGTACCGCTGCTTGAGCCTCGGCACGGTCTTCTCAGCCGTGGTCATCTCAGATCTCCTTCCCGTTGCGCCTGGAGATCCGGACGCGGCGGGTGGTGCCGTCCTCGCCCTCGACGGCCTTCTTGCCGATACGGGTCGGCTTGCCGTCGGAGTCGCACACCATCACGTTCGAGACGTGGATGGCGGCCTCCTGGGTGACGATCCCGCCGCTCTCGGCCCCGCGCTGGTTCTGGCTGATCCGGGTGTGCTTCTTGATCCGGTTCACGCCCTCGACCAGCACGCGCTGGCGCTCCGGGTAGGCCGCGATGACCTTGCCCCGTGCACCCTTGTCCTTGCCGGCGATCACCAGAACGGTGTCGCCCTTCTTGACCTTCATCTTCGCCTTCATGTCAGAGCACCTCCGGGGCCAGGGAGATGATCCTCATGAACTTGCGGTCGCGCAGCTCGCGCCCGACCGGGCCGAAGATACGGGTCCCCCGAGGTCCGTTGTCCGCCTTGATCAGCACGGCGGCGTTCTCGTCGAAACGGATGTAGCTGCCGTCGGGACGGCGCTTCTCCTTCTTGGTGCGCACGATGACCGCCTTGACGACGTCACCACGCTTCACGCCGGCGCCGGGGATGGCCTCCTTGACCGTGGCGACGATGACGTCGCCGATCCCGGCGTAGCGCCGCGCGGAGCCGCCCAGCACCCGGATGCACAGGATCTCCTTGGCACCGGTGTTGTCGGCGACGCGCAGCCGCGACTCCTGCTGGATCACTTCGACTCCTACTTGGCCTTCTCGAGGATCTCCACCAGCCGCCAGCGCTTGGTCGCCGACAGCGGACGGGTCTCCATGAGGCGGACACGGTCGCCGATACCGGCGGTGTTCCCCTCGTCGTGCGCCTTGACCTTGCTGGTCCGGCGGATGACCTTGCCGTACAGGGGGTGCTTCACCCGGTCCTCGAGGGAGACGACGATCGTCTTCTCCATCTTGTCGGACACGACCAGGCCCTCGCGGACCTTGCGCTCCCCGCGCTCGTCGTTCTTCTGCTCGTCGCTCACGCCGCGCCCTCGCTCTCGGTCGGTGCGGCGGAAAGGCCGAGCTCACGCTCGCGCATCACGGTGTAGCACCGCGCGATGTCGTGACGGACGGCCCGCAGCCGCCGGTTGTTGTCCAGCTGCCCGGTGGCCATCTGGAAGCGGAGGTTGAACAGCTCCTCCTTGGCCTCCCGGACACGCACGACCAGCTCCTCGTCGGAGAGCTCGCGCAGCTCGGCGGCCTTGGTGTTGCCACTGCTCGCCATCAGATGTCACCACCCTCACGGGACACGATCCGGCACTTCATGGGCAGCTTGTGGATCGCACGGGTCAGGGCCTCGTGCGCCACCTCGCGGTTCGGGAAGCTCATCTCGAAGAGCACCCGGCCCGGCTTGACGTTCGTGACCCACTTCTCGGGCGAACCCTTACCGGAACCCATGCGGACCTCGGCCGGCTTCTTGGTCATCGGGATGTCCGGGAAGACGTTGATCCAGATCTTCCCGCCACGACGGATGTGCCGGTTGATCGCGATACGCGCCGACTCGATCTGCCGGTTCGACACGTAGGCCGGCTCCAGCGCCTGGATGCCCCAGTCGCCGAAGGTGACCGCGGTACCACCGCTGGCCATGCCCTTGCGCTTGGGACGGTGCTGCTTGCGGTGCTTGACCTTGCGTGGGATCAGCATCGGTCAGCTCTCCCCACCGTTGCTCTGGTTCTCACCGGAGGCCGGGGCCTCGGCGGTCGCCGTCGCGGCGCCGCCGGCCTGGCCCGCGCTCTGCGCGGCACGCCCGGCCTCGGTGCTGGTCGCAGTGGTGCCCGAGGCACCGGAACGGCGCCGGGCCGGACGCTCACGGCGCGGGCCACGGCCCGGGGCCTCGGCGGCGGCCGGGACGCCCTCGCGGCGGCCACCGACGACGTCGCCCTTGTAGATCCAGACCTTCACGCCGATGCGGCCGAAGGAGGTCCGGGCCTCGAACAGGCCGTAGTCGATGTCGGCACGCAGCGTGTGCAGCGGGACCCGACCCTCGCGGTAGAACTCCGACCGCGACATCTCGGCACCGCCGAGGCGGCCCGAGCACTGGACCCGGATGCCCTTGACCTGCGGGCTGCGCATGGCCGACTGGATGGCCTTGCGCATCGCACGCCGGAAGGCGACCCGGTTCGACAGCTGCTCGGCGACGCCCTGGGCGACGAGCTGCGCGTCGGACTCGGAGCTCTTGACCTCGAGGATGTTCAGCTGGACCTGCTTCTTGGTCAGCTTCTCGAGGTTGCCCCGGATCCGGTCGGCCTCCGCGCCACGACGGCCGATCACGATGCCGGGACGCGCGGTGTGGATGTCCACCCGCACGCGGTCCCGGGTGCGCTCGATCTCGACCTTGGAGATGCCGGCCCGCTCCATGCCCTTGGAGAGCATGCGGCGGATCTCGACGTCCTCCTTGACGTACTCGGAGTACTGCTTGTCGGCGTACCAGCGCGACTTCCAGTCCGTGGTGATGCCCAGGCGGAAGCCGTGCGGGTTGATCTTCTGCCCCATCAGCGGGCCCTCCCCTTCGCACCACGACGGCCGGCCTTCTGCGGAACCGACTCGACCTCGATGGTGATGTGGCTCGTCCGCTTGCGGATGCGGTACGCACGCCCCTGGGCGCGCGGCCGGATCCGCTTCAACGTCGGGCCCTCGTCGACCATCGCCACGGCGACCACGAGGGTCTCCGGGTCCAGGTCCAGGTTGTTCTCGGCGTTGGCCGCGGCGCTCGCCACGACCTTCGCGACGGGCTCCGCCGCGGCCTGCGGCGAGAACCGCAGGATCGCCAGCGCCTCGTCGACCGGCAGGCCGCGGACCAGGTCCACGACACGACGGGTCTTCATCGGCGAGCTGCGGACGAACCGCGCCACGGCGCGCGCACGAGTCGGCTCGAGCGCAGCGCCGGTGGTCTCGGCAGTGGTCTCTGCCATTTTCTCCACCTCTCCTAGTCGCTACTCGGGCCGGCTACTAGCGCCGACGCGCCTTGCGGTCGTCCTTGATGTGACCCCGGAAGGTCCGGGTGGGGGCGAACTCGCCCAGCTTGTGACCGACCATCGAGTCGGACACGAACACCGGGACGTGCTTGCGGCCGTCGTGCACGGCGATGGTGTGACCGATCATGTCCGGGATGATCGTGGACCGACGGGACCACGTGCGGATGACGGTCTTCTTGCCGGACTCGTTGAGGACGTCCACCTTCTTGAGCAGGTGGTCGTCCACGAAGGGGCCCTTCTTCAGGCTGCGCGGCATGTCTTACCTCCCTGCTCAGCGCTTCTTGCCGGTACGACGCCGGCGGACGATCAACTTGTCGGACGGCTTGTTGCGGCGGGTACGGCCCTCGGGCGTACCGGCCGGGTTCACCGGGTGGCGGCCACCGGAGGTCTTGCCCTCACCACCACCGTGCGGGTGGTCCACCGGGTTCATGACGACACCACGGACGGTCGGGCGCTTGCCCTTCCACCGCATACGGCCGGCCTTACCCCAGTTGATGTTGGCGTGCTCCGAGTTGCCCACCTCGCCGACGGTGGCGCGGCAGCGCACGTCGACGTAGCGGATCTCGCCGGAGGGCATCCGCAGCTGCGCGTAGGGCCCGTCCTTGGCGACCAGCTGGACGCCGACACCGGCCGAGCGCGCGATCTTGGCGCCGCCACCGGGGCGGAGCTCGATCGCGTGCACCACGGTGCCCGTCGGGATGTTGCGCAGCGGCAGGTTGTTACCCACCTTGATGTCGGCCCGAGGACCGTTCTCGATCTTGTCGCCCTGCTTGAGCTTCGCCGGCGCGATGATGTAGCGCTTCTCGCCGTCGGCGTAGTGCAGCAGTGCGATCCGCGAGGTGCGGTTCGGGTCGTACTCGATGTGCGCGACCTTCGCCGGCACGCCGTCCTTGTCGTTACGACGGAAGTCGATCAGACGGTAGGCGCGCTTGTGTCCGCCACCCTGGTGACGGGTGGTGATCCGCCCGTGCGCGTTGCGGCCGCCCTTGTTGTGCAGCGGGCGCAGCAGCGACTTCTCGGGGGTGTCCCGGGTGATCTCGGCGAAGTCCGACACGCTCGAGCCACGACGGCCCGGGGTGGTCGGCTTGTACTTACGAATGGCCATGGGTCAGCTCGCTCCCTCAGCTCGCCGGGCCACCGAAGACGTCGATCGACTTGCTCTCCTCGGAGAGCGTGACGATCGCGCGCTTGGTGTCCTTGCGCTTGCCGTAGCCGGTGCGGGAGCGCTTGCGCTTGCCCGGGCGGTTCAGCGTGTTCACGCTGGTCACCTTGACCCCGAACACCTTCTCCACGGCGATCTTGATCTGGGTCTTGTTCGCGTCCGGTGCCACGACGAAGGTGTACTGGCGCTCGTCGAGCAGCCCGTAGCTCTTCTCCGAGACGACCGGCGCGAGCAGCACGTCCCGCGGGTCCGTGATCACTTGTCGGCCTCCTCAGCGCGGCGGCCGGCAGCCTTCGGCTTCGCGATCGGGCCGGCCAGGAACTCGTCCAGCGCCGCCTGCGTGAACAGCACGACGTCATTGACGAGCACGTCGTGGGTGTTCAGCTGGTCGGGCGCGATCAGGTGGACCTGCGGCAGGTTGCGCAGGCTCAGCAGGGCGTTCTCCGCGGAACGCTCGACGACCGCGAGCACCCGGCGGGCGTCGGGCACGACGGCCTCGATCGCCTTGCGGGCGGCCTTGGTCGACGGCGCGTCGCCCTCGGAGAAGGCGGACACGACGTGCACGGCGCCGGCGCGGGCCCGGTCGGAGAGGGCGCCACGCAGGGCGGCGGCCTTCATCTTCTTCGGGGTCCGCTGCGAGTAGTCGCGGGGCGTCGGGCCGTGGACGATGCCACCACCGGCGAACTGCGGCGCGCGGATCGAGCCCTGACGGGCGCGACCGGTGCCCTTCTGCCGGTACGGCTTCTTGCCACCGCCGCGGACCTCGCCGCGACCCTTCACGTCGTGCGTGCCCTGACGCGCGGCGTTGAGCTGCGCGGTCACCACCTGGTGCATGAGGGCGATGTTCGCCGTCACGTCGAAGACGTGGTCCGGGAGCTCGACGCTGCCGGAGGCGGAACCCTCGGGGGTCTTGATCTGCACGGTGCTCACTTGCCATCACCCTTCGCGGGGGTCTTCACCACGACGAGGCCACCGCGCGGACCGGGGACGGCGCCCTTGACGAGCAGCAGCCCGCGCTCGGCGTCCACCCGGTGGACCTTCAGGTTCTGCGTGGTCTGGCGGTCGGAACCCATCCGGCCGGCCATGCGCACACCCTTGAACACGCGGCCCGGGGTGGCGCAGCCGCCGATGGAGCCCGGCGAACGGTGCTTGCGCTGCGTGCCGTGCGAGGCGCCCAGGCCCTTGAACCCGTGGCGCTTCATGACACCGGCGAAGCCCTTGCCCTTGGTCACGCCCACCACGTCGACCTCGGCCACCTCGGCGAACGCCTCGACGGTGACCTCCTGGCCGGTGGTGTACTCGGCGGCGTCGGAGGTGCGGAGCTCCAGGACGTGGCGACGGGGGGTGACGCCGGCCTTGGCGAAGTGACCGGACTCCGGCTTGTTCACCTTGCGCGGGTCGATGGCCCCGTAGGCCAGCTGGACGGCGGTGTAGCCGTCGGTCTCCTGCGAGCGCACCTGCGTCACGACGTTCGGCCCGAGCTGGACCACGGTGACCGGCACGATGCGGTTGTTCTCGTCGAACAACTGGGTCATCCCGAGCTTGGTGCCCAGGAGGCCGGTGACCTTCTTCGTCTGCTTGGTGGCAGTCGTCTTCTTGAATGCAGCAGTCATCGTCTCCACCCCGCCGTCACTGAATGTTGACGTCGACGCTCGCCGGCAGGTCGATGCGCATGAGCGCGTCGACCGTCTTGGGCGTCGGGTCGAGGATGTCGATGAGTCGCTTGTGCGTGCGCATCTCGAAGTGCTCGCGCGAGTCCTTGTACTTGTGCGGCGAGCGGATGACGCAGTACACGTTCTTCTCGGTAGGCAGCGGCACGGGGCCGACGACCCGGGCACCGGTACGCGTCACGGTCTCCACGATCTTGCGAGCAGACGCGTCGATTGCCTCGTGGTCATAGGCCTTGAGCCTGATGCGGATCTTCTGTCCCGCCATGGTCGTCGGTCGTCCTCTTCTTCCTGCCGCGGGGGTGTCGCGGTTCGGCCCCGTAAGAACTCGCGCCGTGCTGCCACCGGATGTCCGGCGGGCCGGCTGCGGCCCGTGCTCTGTTCAGGTCTCTGTCGGCCCGGAGTCGCGCGTCCAGTTCCCTGGAGCACTCGTCCTGCCGGGGCTCTCCGGTCCACGAGGTCGGGCGTGTCGCGCCCTGCCCGCATGGTTGTGCCCGGGTCACCGCGTCCCACCCCCATCTGGGGCGGGCATGTCGCTCGGAATCTCCCCGGTAACACGGCGGACCGCAGAACCGGGGCTGACAACGAACATGGCGCGTGGTGCGCGACCCCTGGACTACCGGAGACCGGGAACAGAGGCGGCGCTTCCACGCGCCATGCTCATCGTGCAACCCGTCAAGGATGACACACCGCTGTGCGGCACCCTCGACCGGGGGGTGGGTAACGGGGCCGCCCCGGGGGACGGCCCCGTCACATCACGCGTTGATCTTGGTGACCTGGCCGGCGCCCACGGTGCGGCCACCCTCACGGATGGCGAACTGCAGGCCCTCCTCCATGGCGATCGGCTGGATCAGCTGAACGCTCATGGTGGTGTTGTCACCCGGCATGACCATCTCGGTGCCCTGCGGGAGGGTCACGACGCCGGTCACGTCGGTCGTCCGGAAGTAGAACTGCGGACGGTAGTTGTTGAAGAACGGGGTGTGACGGCCGCCCTCGTCCTTGCCCAGGATGTACACCTGGCCCTCGAACTCGGTGTGCGGGGTGATCGAACCCGGCTTCACGACGACCTGGCCGCGCTCCACGTCCTCACGCTTGATACCGCGCAGGAGCAGACCCACGTTCTCGCCGGCGCGACCCTCGTCGAGGATCTTGCGGAACATCTCGACACCGGTGACGGTGGTCGAGGTCTTGTTCGGCCGGATGCCGACGATGTCGACGGTCTCGTTGACCTTGACGATGCCGCGCTCGATACGGCCGGTGACGACCGTGCCGCGACCGGTGATCGTGAAGACGTCCTCGACGGGCATGAGGAACGGCTTCTCGATGTCGCGCTCGGGCTCCGGGATGGCCTCGTCGACCGCGTCCATGAGCTCGACGATGGCGTCGGCCCACTTGTCGTCGCCCTCGAGCGCCTTCAGCGCCGAGACGCGCACGATCGGGAGGTCGTCGCCCGGGTAGTCCTGAGCCGACAGCAGCTCGCGGACCTCCATCTCGACGAGCTCCATGATCTCCTCGTCGTCGACCATGTCCGCCTTGTTCAGGGCGACGACGATGTACGGCACGCCGACCTGACGCGCGAGCAGCACGTGCTCACGGGTCTGGGGCATCGGGCCGTCGGTCGCGGCGACCACCAGGATCGCGCCGTCCATCTGGGCGGCACCGGTGATCATGTTCTTCACGTAGTCGGCGTGCCCGGGGCAGTCGACGTGCGCGTAGTGCCGCTTCTCGGTCTGGTACTCGACGTGCGCGATCGAGATGGTGATACCGCGCTGGCGCTCTTCCGGCGCCTTGTCGATCATGTCGAACGCCGAAGCCTCGTTGAGGTTCGGGAACTTGTCGTGCAGAACCTTGGTGATGGCCGCCGTCAGCGTGGTCTTGCCGTGGTCGATGTGACCGATGGTGCCGATGTTGACGTGCGGCTTGGTCCGCTCGAACTTCGCCTTCGCCACTGCTGGGTCCTCCTGGACTCGTGTCTGTACTCCGCCGTGCTGACGGCAGGTCTGTGGGTGTCGGGTGGTGCGGGCCGCGGACCTTACCGATCCGCGGACCGCACCCTCCGAGCAGGTCGGGCACTGGGGCCCGCCCCGGGGAGCTCTTACTCGCCCGTGGCCTTCGCGATGATCTCCTTCGCCACGTTCGCCGGAACCTCGGCGTAGGAGTCGAAGACCATCGTGTAGTTCGCCCGGCCCTGGGTCCGCGACCGCAGGTCGCCGACGTAGCCGAACATCTCGGACAGCGGCACGGTCGCCTTCACGACACGGGCACCGGCCCGCTCCTCCATGGCCTGGATCTGGCCGCGGCGGGAGTTCAGGTCGCCGATGACGTCACCCATGTAGTCCTCGGGCGTCATCACCTCGACGGCCATCATCGGCTCGAGGATGGCGGGGCTCGCCTTGCGGGCCGCCTCCTTGAACGCCATCGAACCGGCGACCTTGAAGGCCATCTCCGAGGAGTCGACCTCGTGGTACTGACCGTCCAGCAGCGTGAGCTTCACACCGACGACGGGGTAGCCGGCCTGGATGCCGTACTGCATGGCGTCCTGGGCACCGGCGTCGACCGACGGGATGTACTCCCGCGGGACGCGGCCACCGGTGACCTTGTTCTCGAACTCGTACAGCGCACCGTCACCGCTGGTGAGCGGCTCGAGCTTGATGATGACGCGGGCGAACTGACCCGAGCCACCGGTCTGCTTCTTGTGCGTGTACTCGAACTTCTCGACGGCCTTCTTGATGGTCTCCCGGTACGCCACCTGCGGCTTACCGATGTTGGCCTCGACCTTGTAGTCGGACTTCATCCGGTTGACCAGCACCTCGAGGTGCAGCTCGCCCATGCCGGCGATGATGGTCTGGCCGGTCTCGTCGTCCAGGGAGACCTGGAACGTCGGGTCCTCCTCCGCCAGCTTCTGGATCGCCAGCGAGAGCTTCTCCTGGTCCGCCTTCGACTTGGGCTCGACGGCGACCTGGATGACCGGGTCCGGGAAGGTCATCGACTCGAGGACGATCGGGTTCTGCGGGTCGCAGAGCGTGTCCCCGGTGGTCGTGTCCTTCAGGCCGATGACCGCGTAGATGTGGCCGGCCACGGCCTCGTCGACCGGGTTCTCCTTGTTGGAGTGCATCTGGAAGAGCTTCCCGATGCGCTCCTTCCGGTCCTTGGTCGAGTTGATGACCTGGGCGCCGGCGGCGACCTGACCCGAGTACACCCGGATGTAGGTCAGCTTGCCGAAGAACGGGTGCGCGGCGATCTTGAAGGCGAGGGCCGAGAACGGCTCGTCCTTCGACGGCTTGCGGCTCGCCGGCGTCTCGCCGTCGGTGAGGAAACCCTCGACCGGCGGCACGTCGTACGGCGACGGCAGGTAGTCGATCACCGCGTCCAGCATCGGCTGGACGCCCTTGTTCTTGAAGGCCGAGCCGCAGAGGACCGGGTAGGCGGCGCGGTTGGTCACCAGCGCGCGGACACCGGTCTTGATCTGCTCGGTCGTCAGGTCCTCGCCACCGAGGTAGAGCTCCATGAGCTCGTCGTCGGTCTCGGCGACGGCCTCGACGAGCGCCGTGCGGTACTCCTCGGCCTTGGCCTGGAGGTCCGCCGGGATCTCCTCGACGGTGTAGTCCTCGCCCTTGGCGACCTCGCCGCGCCAGGTGAGGGCGCGCATCTCGACCAGGTCGACGACACCGATGAAGTCGTTCTCGGAGCCGATCGGGATCTGGAGCGGGAGCGGGGTCGCGTTCAGGCGGTCCTTGATCGTCTGAACGGTGAAGTAGAAGTCCGCGCCCAGCTTGTCCATCTTGTTGACGAAGCAGATGCGGGGGACGTCGTACTTGGTGGCCTGCCGCCAGACCTGCTCGGACTGCGGCTCGACCCCCTCCTTGCCGTCGAAGACCGCGACCGCGCCGTCGAGCACCCGCAGGGACCGCTCCACCTCGACGGTGAAGTCGACGTGCCCGGGGGTGTCGATGATGTTGATCTGGTGGTTCTTCCAGAAGCAGGTCGTCGCGGCCGACGTGATCGTGATGCCGCGCTTCTGCTCCTCCTCCATCCAGTCCATGGTGGCGGCGCCGTCGTGCACCTCGCCGAGCTTGTAGTTGATCCCCGTGTAGTACAGGATCCGCTCGGTCGTGGTCGTCTTACCGGCGTCGATGTGGGCCATGATGCCGATGTTGCGGACCTTGGTGAGGTCCGTCAGCACGTCCTGTGCTGCCACTGCTCAGCTCTCCCTGGATCGCGAGTTGGCGCCCGACGGTCGGCCGGTCACCAGCGGTAGTGGGCGAAGGCGCGGTTCGACTCCGCCATCTTGTGCATGTCCTCGCGCCGCTTGACGCTGGCGCCGAGGCCGTTGCTGGCGTCGAGCAGCTCGTTCATGAGGCGCTCGACCATGGTCTTCTCACGGCGCTGGCCGGAGTAGGTGACCAGCCAACGCAGCCCCAGGGTGGTCTGCCGGACGGCACGGACCTCGACGGGGACCTGGTAGGTCGCGCCACCGACGCGGCGGCTGCGGACCTCGAGGGCCGGCTTCACGTTGTCGAGAGCGCGCTTCAGCGTGACGACCGGGTCGGTGCCGGTCTTGTCACGGGTGCCCTCGAGGGCGGCGTAGACGATGCGCTCGGCGAGCGACCGCTTCCCGTCCTTGAGGACCTTGTTCACCAGCTGGGTGACCAGCGGCGAGCCGTAGACCGGGTCCGAGACCAGCGGACGCTTCGGGGCGGGGCCCTTGCGGGGCATCAGCTCTTCTCCTTCTTCGCGCCGTAGCGGCTGCGGGACTGCTTGCGGTTCTTCACGCCCTGGGTGTCCAGCGACCCACGGATGACCTTGTAGCGCACGCCGGGGAGGTCCTTCACACGACCACCGCGCACGAGCACGATGCTGTGCTCCTGCAGGTTGTGGCCCTCACCGGGGATGTACGCGGTGACCTCGATGCCGCTGGACAGGCGCACACGGGCGACCTTGCGCAGCGCCGAGTTCGGCTTCTTGGGCGTGGTGGTGTACACGCGGGTGCAGACCCCGCGGCGCTGGGGGCTTCCCTTCAGCGCGGCGGTCTTGGTCTTGGAGACCTTGTCCTCGCGGCCCTTGCGGACCAGCTGCTGGATCGTGGGCATGAACCGTCTACTTCTTCCCGTCGACGTGGCTCGACTGTCTCGCTCGCCGTGACACTGGTGATCTTCGTTCGGTGTCCCGGGCTCCGGGCGCCGGCGTGGCTGCCGGCTCTCGCCGGACTCCGCCACCGTCGCGCCGGACCCCGAGGTCGGGCGTGTCGTCCCGGGCACGCTCGGGGCCGGAAGGGCCCCGCGGAGGCTGTCGGGACGTCCGGCGTGCCCTGCTCCGGGGCGCAACCACAGATCTGAGGGTCGGAACCAACGGATCGGTGCACACCACGGGACACGCGGACCTGCCCGACCGGAGCCGAGCACAAGACATGAGAATACCCGGCCCTCTTCGACACGGTCAAAGCGGGTCCGTTCCGGGCGTTCGCCTCGGACCTGCCTTCGGGACCATCGGGGGCTTCGATGGTCCTCGGATCCCCCGGGACGACGCCCCGGAGGAGACCTGTGATGACCCGACGATGCCGCACGACGCCGTCACTGGCAAGCGGACTCACCCGCTCGTCGCAGATCGACGGCCGCTCGTCGCGGTCGGATCGGTGGTGGGCGATGACTGCGCCCCAGCACGATCCCGCCGTGTCGATCACGGTGTGGATCACCCTGTGGACGGTGGCGACGGAGGGACGGTTACGGTCCGGTATGCACCTGCCGACGGCCGTCAACCGCCTCGCCACGCGCGCACTCATCGCGCCCTTGCTCGCCCCGACACTACCCGTCGCCCTGCGACGGCGTGGACTCGACCTCGTCGGCGCGTCGCCCCCGCTCCCCCGCGGCACCCGCCGGGACCTCGGGACCCTCGGCGGCGTGCCCACCGCGGTCGTCGCACCGCCCGGGCCGCTGTCCCCGCACCGGGTGCTCTACCTGCACGGCGGCGGATACCTCGTGGGCTCCTCGGCGTCGCACCGGCCGCTGCTCGCCGGGCTCGCGCACGCCACCGGCGGCGCGGTCCTCGCGCCGCACTACCGGCTCGCCCCGGAGCACCCGTTCCCGGCCGCCCTCGACGACGCGTACGCCGCCTGGACCGCCCTGCGGGCCGCGGGGATCCCGGCCCGGCACATCGCGGTGGTCGGCGACTCCGCGGGCGGCGGGCTGACCATGTCGCTGCTGCTGCGACTGCGCGCGGCCGGCGAGGACCTCCCGGGCTCGATCGGGCTGATCTCGCCCTGGCTGGACCTGTCCTGCACCGCGGACGCGCTCACCCGCAACGTCGCCTCCGACGCCATGCTGGACCCGTCGTGGCTGCCCGACGCCGTCGCCGACTACGCGGGCCCGCACACCGGCGCCCCCGAGCTCCTGCCCCTCGAGGCGGACCTGGCCGGGCTGCCGCCGCTGCACGTCGTCGCCGGTGCCGACGAGATCCTCGTCGACGACGCCGACACCCTCGTCGAGCGCGCCCGCGCGGCCGGGACACCGGTCACCTACGAGCGCGCGCCCGGCATGTGGCACGCCTTCCCGACGCTGGCCGGGCTGCTGGCGGAGGCCGACGCCTCGCTGCGCACCCTGGGCCCGGCCCTGCGGGCGGACTGCCTGCGCTGAGGCCCGCTCCCCGCGGGGCGGACCCGGAACGCACGGACGGGGCCGGGCACCGCCACGGGAGCGCGGTGTCCGGCCCCGTCCGGGACCTGTCCGGTCACGGTCCGGACCCACCGTCGTGGGTCCGGACCGGACGGCTACCTCAGCGGTAGTCGCGACCGAAGTCGTAGTCGTCCAGCGGCACCGCGGCACCGGTGCCCGTGCCGAAGACGTCCGGGCTGTAGTAGCCGTCGTCGTAGCTCGGCAGCGCGTAGGCGGCCGCGCGGGCCTCCTCGGTCGGCTGGACCTGGATGTTGCGGTACCGGTTGATGCCGGTACCGGCCGGGATCAGCTTACCGATGATCACGTTCTCCTTGAGCCCGACGAGCTTGTCGCGCTTCCCGTTGATCGCGGCATCGGTGAGGATGCGGGTGGTCTCCTGGAACGAGGCCGCGGACAGCCACGACTCCGTCGCCAGCGAGGCCTTGGTGATCCCCATCAGGACCGGACGGCCGGAGGCCGGCTCCAGACCCTCGGCGACGACCCGGCGGTTCTCGGACTCGAACTCGCCCCGCTCGGCCAGTGCACCGGGCAGGAACTCGGTCGCCCCCGAGTCGATGATCGTGACCCGGCGCAGCATCTGCCGGACGATGACCTCGATGTGCTTGTCGTGGATGTCCACGCTCTGCGTGCGGTACACCTTCTGCACCTCACGCACGAGGTGCAGCTGCACCTCACGCGGGCCCATGACACGCAGCACCTCGTGCGGGTCCGCCATGCCCTCGAGGAGCAGCTGGCCGACCGTCACGTGGTCGCCGTCCGCGAGCGGACGCTCGGTGCCGTCGACGGTGGTCATCCCGAGCCACTGCCGCTTGGACAGCTTCTCGTAGACGATCTCCTCGCCGCCGTCGTCCGGGATCAGCGTGATCTTCCAGAACCGGTCGCCGTCCTCGATGCGGATGCGGCCGTCGACGTCGGCGATCGGCGCCTTGCCGCGCGGGACCCGGGCCTCGAACAGCTCGGTGACACGCGGCAGACCGGTCGTGATGTCGTCACCCGCGACGCCACCCTGCTTGAACGTACGCATCGTCAGCTGGGTGCCGGGCTCACCGATGGACTGTGCGGCGACGATGCCGACGGCCTCGCCGACGTCCACCAGCTTGCCGGTGGCCATCGAGCGGCCGTAGCACATGCCGCAGATACCGGTGGCCGAGGCGCAGGTCAGCGCGGAGCGGACCCGGACCGTCTTGACGCCGGCCGCGACGAGTGCGTCGAGCACGGCGTCGCCGAGGTCGTCGCCCTTGCGGACCAGCACGGTGCCGTCCGCCGCGGTGATCTCCTCGCCGGAGGTCCGGGCGTACACCGAGGTGCGCAGGTAACGGTGCGGGATGAACCGACCGTCGCTCGTCTCCTCGGTGACCGCCATCGGGATGGCGCGCTCGGTGCCGCAGTCGACCTCGCGGACGATGACGTCCTGCGACACGTCGACCAGACGACGGGTCAGGTACCCGGAGTCCGCGGTCCGCAGCGCGGTGTCCGCCAGACCCTTACGGGTGCCGTGCGTGGAGATGAAGTACTCCAGCACCGACAGGCCCTCACGGTACGAGGCCTTGATCGGACGCGGGATGAACTCGCCCTTGGGGTTCGCGACCAGACCCTTCATACCCGCCAGCTGGCGGATCTGGGTCATGTTGCCCGCGGCCCCGGACTGCACGATCGTCGGGATCGGGTTGTCCTCGGGGAAGTTCTGCTCCATCGCCTTGGCGACCTCCTCGGTCGCCCGGCTCCAGATCTTGACCATCTCGTCGTTGCGCTCCTGGTGCGACAGGGCACCACGCTGGTAGCGCTTGTTGATCTGGTCGGCCTTCGCCTCGTACTCCTCGAGGATGCCCGCCTTGGCCGGCGGGACCAGCACGTCCGCGATCGAGATCGTGACGCCGGAGCGCGTGGCCCAGTAGAAGCCCGCGTCCTTCAGCCGGTCCAGGACCTGCGCGACCTCGGTCATCGAGTAGCGCTCGGCCAGCTCGTTGACGATCGTGGCCTGGCGCTTCTTCGGCAGCGGCTCGTTGACGAACGGGTAGTCCGCCGGCAGGAGCTCGTTGAACAGCACCCGCCCGAGCGTGGTCTCCGCGGTCCAGACGCCGTCCTCGGTCACGGTCTCGGCGTCCGTGCCCGGGGTCGGGGTGACCTGCGGGAGCCGGATCTTGATCGGCGCCTGCAGGTGGAGGACCTTGCGGTCGTAGGCCATGATCGCCTCGGCCGCGGAGCCGTAGTGGTTCCCGGCGCCGTGGGCGTCCTCGCGGAGACGGGTCAGGTGGTACAGACCCGTGACCATGTCCAGACGCGGCATCGCCAGCGGGCGACCCGACGCCGGGGACAGGATGTTGTTCGACGACAGCATCAGCACGCGGGCCTCGGACTGCGCCTCGGCCGACAGCGGCAGGTGCACCGCCATCTGGTCACCGTCGAAGTCCGCGTTGAACGCCTCGCAGACCAGCGGGTGCAGCTGGATGGCCTTGCCCTCCACCAGCTGCGGCTCGAAGGCCTGGATGCCGAGACGGTGCAGCGTGGGCGCACGGTTCAGCAGCACGGGGTGCTCGGAGATGACCTCCTCGAGCACGTCCCACACCTGCGAGCGGCCGCGCTCGACCATCCGCTTGGCGGACTTGATGTTCTGCGCGTGGTTGAGGTCCACCAGGCGCTTCATCACGAACGGCTTGAACAGCTCCAGCGCCATCTGCTTGGGCAGACCGCACTGGTGCAGCTTCAGCTGCGGGCCGACGACGATGACCGAACGGCCCGAGTAGTCGACGCGCTTGCCGAGCAGGTTCTGCCGGAACCGGCCCTGCTTGCCCTTCAGCAGGTCGGACAGCGACTTGAGCGGGCGGTTGCCCGGACCGGTCACCGGCCGGCCACGACGGCCGTTGTCGAACAGCGCGTCGACGGACTCCTGGAGCATCCGCTTCTCGTTGTTGACGATGATCTCGGGCGCGCCGAGGTCGATCAGTCGCTTGAGGCGGTTGTTCCGGTTGATGACCCGGCGGTACAGGTCGTTCAGGTCCGAGGTCGCGAAGCGGCCACCGTCGAGCTGCACCATCGGGCGCAGGTCCGGCGGGATGACCGGCACGCAGTCGAGCACCATGCCCATCGGCGAGTTGCCGGTGGTCTGGAACGCCGCGACGACCTTCAGGCGCTTGAGCGCACGCAGCTTCTTCTGGCCCTTGCCGGACCGGATGATCTCGCGCAGCTTCTCGGCCTCGGCCGGGATGTCGAAGTTCTCCAGCAGCTTCTGGATCGCCTCGGCACCCATGGCACCGGTGAAGTAGTCGCCGTAGCGGTCGTAGAGCTCGCGGTAGATGGACTCGTCCGCGATGAGCTGCTGGACGTCGAGCTTGGTGAACGTCGTCCAGATCTCGTCGAGCCGGTCCAGCTCGCGCTGGGCACGGTCGCGCAGCTGACGCATCTCGCGCTCGCCGCCGTCCTTGACCTTGCGGCGGACGTCGCCCTTGGCACCCTCGGCCTCGAGCTCGGCGATGTCGGCCTCGAGCTTCTGGGCGCGGGCCTCGAGGTCGGCGTCGCGGGTCTGCTCGACCCGACGGCGCTCCACGCTCATCTCGTTCTCGAGCGTGGACATGTCGTTGTGCCGCAGTTCGGTGTTCACCGAGGTGATCACGTACGCCGCGAAGTAGATGATCTTCTCGAGGTCCTTGGGGGCCAGGTCGAGCAGGTAGCCCAGCCGGCTCGGGACGCCCTTGAAGTACCAGATGTGCGTGACCGGGGCGGCCAGCTCGATGTGGCCCATCCGCTCACGACGCACCTTGGCGCGCGTGACCTCCACGCCGCAGCGCTCGCAGATGATGCCCTTGAAGCGGACGCGCTTGTACTTGCCGCAGTAGCACTCCCAGTCCCGGGTCGGACCGAAGATCTTCTCGCAGAAGAGCCCGTCCTTCTCCGGCTTCAGGGTGCGGTAGTTGATGGTCTCGGGCTTCTTGACCTCACCGTGCGACCACTGGCGGATGCCCTCGGCGGTGGCCAGGCCGATGCGCAGTTCGTCGAAGAAGTTGACGTCGAGCACGTATGTCCTCTGTTTCTTCGTTTAAAGGGCGGCTGGTCGGACGGGGGTCAGTTGACGACGTCGTCGACGGTCATCGACTCCGAGCCCGGGCGGCTGGACAGGTTGATGCCCAGGTTCGCCGCGGCGCGCTCGAGGTCCTCGTCGTCGGCGTCCCGCATCTCGATCGCCGCACCGTCGCTGGAGAGCACCTCGACGTTCAGGCAGAGCGACTGCAGCTCCTTGAGGAGCACCTTGAACGACTCGGGGATCCCCGGCTCCGGGATGTTCTCGCCCTTGACGATCGCCTCGTAGACCTTCACGCGGCCCACGACGTCGTCGGACTTGATCGTCAGCAGCTCCTGCAGGGTGTAGGCGGCGCCGTACGCCTGCATCGCCCAGCACTCCATCTCACCGAAGCGCTGGCCACCGAACTGCGCCTTACCGCCCAGCGGCTGCTGGGTGATCATCGAGTAGGGGCCGGTCGACCGGGCGTGGATCTTGTCGTCCACCAGGTGGGCCAGCTTCAGGATGTACATGTAGCCGACCGCGACCGGGAACGGGTACGGCTCACCGGAGCGGCCGTCGAGCAGCTGCGCCTTGCCGTCCGGACCGACCATCCGCTCGCCGTCCCGGTTGGGGCGGGTCGAGCCCAGCAGCCCCGTGATCTCGTGCTCGCGCGCACCGTCGAACACCGGCGTCGCGGTGTTCGTGTCGGCGGGCACCGAGTAGAGCTCCTCGGGCATCTGCGCCGCCCACTCGGGCGTGCCCTCGATCTCCCAGCCGGACTTGGCGATCCACCCGAGGTGGGTCTCCAGGATCTGGCCGATGTTCATACGACGCGGCACACCGTGGGTGTTCAGGATGATGTCGACCGGCGTGCCGTCCGGGAGGAACGGCATGTCCTCCTGCGGGAGGATCTTGCCGATGACGCCCTTGTTGCCGTGCCGGCCGGCGAGCTTGTCGCCGTCGGAGATCTTGCGCTTCTGGGCCACGTAGACGCGGACCAGCTCGTTGACGCCCGGGGCCAGCTCGTCGTCGTCGTCGCGGGAGAAGACCCGGATGCCGATGACCTTGCCGTTCTCGCCGTGGGGGACCTTCAGCGAGGTGTCGCGGACCTCGCGCGCCTTCTCACCGAAGATCGCGCGGAGCAGGCGCTCCTCCGGGGTCAGCTCGGTCTCGCCCTTGGGCGTGACCTTGCCGACCAGGATGTCGCCGGGCTGGACCTCGGCGCCGATCCGGATGATGCCGCGCTCGTCGAGGTCGGCCAGCACGTCCTCGGAGACGTTCGGGATGTCCCGGGTGATCTCCTCGGCGCCCAGCTTCGTGTCGCGCGCGTCGATCTCGTGCTCCTCGATGTGGATCGAGGTGAGCACGTCGTCCTGCACGAGGCGCTGCGACAGGATGATCGCGTCCTCGTAGTTGTGGCCCTCCCACGGCATGATCGCCACGAGCAGGTTCTTGCCCAGCGCCATCTCACCGTTCTCGGTGCAGGGACCGTCGGCGAGCACCTGGCCCACCTCGACCCGCTGCCCCTCGTCGACGATGGGCTTCTGGTTGTTGCAGGTGCCCTGGTTCGACCGGCGGAACTTGTTCAGACGGTAGGTCTGACGCTGCCCCTCGTCGTCCATGACGGTGATGTAGTCGGCGCACAGCTCCTCGACGACACCGGCGGACTCGGCGGTGACGACGTCACCGGCGTCGACGGCGGCACGCAGCTCCATACCGGTGCCGACCAGCGGCGACTCCGAGCGCAGCAGCGGCACCGACTGGCGCTGCATGTTCGCGCCCATCAGCGCGCGGTTCGCGTCGTCGTGCTCGAGGAACGGGATCATCGCCGTCGCGACCGACACCATCTGGCGCGGCGAGACGTCGATGTACTCGACGCCCGAGGGCGAGATCAGGTCGACCTCGCCGCCCTTGCGGCGGACCAGGATCCGGTCCTCGGCGAACGAGCCGTCCTCGTTGAGGCGGGCGTTCGCCTGGGCGACGACGAAGCGGTCCTCCTCGTCAGCGGTCAGGTAGTCGATCTGGGAGGTGACGACACCCTCGACGACCTTGCGGTACGGCGTCTCGATGAAGCCGAACGGGTTGACCCGCGCGAAGGACGCCAGCGAGCCGATCAGACCGATGTTCGGACCCTCCGGGGTCTCGATCGGGCACATGCGGCCGTAGTGCGACGGGTGGACGTCGCGGACCTCCATGCCGGCACGCTCACGGGACAGACCGCCCGGGCCGAGCGCCGACAGGCGGCGCTTGTGGGTCAGTCCGGCCAGCGGGTTGTGCTGGTCCATGAACTGCGACAGCTGCGAGGTGCCGAAGAACTCCCGGATCGCGGCCGTGATCGGCCGGGTGTTGATCAGGGTCTGCGGCGTGATGGCCTCGACGTCCTGGGTGGTCATCCGCTCGCGGACGACCCGCTCGGTGCGGGACAGACCGACCCGGACCTGGTTCTGGATCAGCTCGCCGACGGTGCGCAGGCGCCGGTTGCCGAAGTGGTCGATGTCGTCGGTCTCGACCGGGATCTCCCGCGCGGAGTCACCGGAGCCCACGGCCATCGTGGTCTCGCCGGCGTGCAGCCGGACGAGGTACTCGATGGTGGTGGCGACATCCTCCTCGGTCAGCGTGCCGACCGAGTTGTCGATGTCGAGGCCGAGCTTCTTGTTGGCCTTGTAGCGACCGACCTTGGCCATGTCGTAGCGCTTGTCCTTGAAGAACAGGTTCTCCAGGAGCGCCTGGGCCGACTCGCGCGTCGGCGGCTCGCCGGGGCGCAGCTTGCGGTAGATGTCGAGCAGCGCCTCGTCCTGGCCCGCGGTGTTGTCCTTCTCGAGCGTCGTCATGATCGTCTCGGAGAACCCGAAACGCTCACCGATCTGCTCGGCGGTCCACCCCAGGGCCTTCAGCAGCACGGTGACCGGCTGACGGCGCTTGCGGTCGATGCGGACACCGACGGTGTCGCGCTTGTCGACGTCGAACTCCAGCCACGCACCCCGGCTCGGGATGATCTTGACCGAGTAGACGTCCTTCTCGGTCGTCTTGTCGATCGCGTGGTCGAAGTAGACACCCGGCGAACGGACGAGCTGCGACACGACGACGCGCTCGGTGCCGTTGATGATGAAAGTGCCCTGGTCGGTCATCACGGGGAACTCGCCCATGAAGACCGTCTGGGACTTGATCTCACCGGTGGTGTTGTTCGTGAACTCCGCCGTCACGAACAGCGGGGCACCGTAGGTCATGTCCTTGTCCCGGCACTCCTCGACGGAGGCCTTGACCTCGTCGAAGCGAGGGTCGGAGAAGGACAGCGACATCGAGCCCGAGAAGTCCTCGATCGGCGAGATCTCGGTGAGGATCTCCTCCAGACCGCTCACCGGGAGATCGTCACCGGCCTCGATCCGGCGCTGGAACCAGGCCTCGCTGCCGACCAGCCACTCGTACGACTGGATCTGCAGGTCGAGAAGGTCGGGGACCTCCAACGGCTGGGCGATCTTCGCGAAGGTGACCCGGGTGGGTGCGCCGGGGTAGTTCGGGTTCGCCGAAGCGGAGAGGGTCGAGGTGGTCGCGGCGGCGCGGGAGACAGCCAAGATGCGTCCTTCCGAGAACTGCGCTTCTCGTCTGGCGTGCGCCGGTGGCGGGCGCTACCGTCTCCCTCGATCCGATCGGGGTCCCCCCGGATCGAGAAGCCGGTAGCCGGCCACGTCGCACGCCGTCTGTTGTCGGGCGCTGACGGACGAACGAACCCCCGCACCCATGTCCGCCGAACCCTCTCCGGCGGCCGACGGATCGGTCCGGAAGTCTTCCCCGGTCATGAGCGCGTGAGTCTGGACGCAGACAGCGCAAAGAATGACTATAGACGCTGCGAGCGCAGCTGTCGAGACAGGTCGCCGATTCCAGCATCCAGGCAACCACCGTTGCCCAAGAGTGACCTGCACGCCGCACCGAGTCAAGTCCCACTTCGTCGACGAGCGGTCATCCTGCCGGGACGACCGGTCCACCGACGCCCGTCCAGGTCGCTCCGCGTGACGGTTGACACGGTGTCGTCGGGGCGCCAACGATCGGTCACAGGTCGGTGACGGCCGGCGGCGACGAAAGGACGACGATGTCCGACAGCACTCCTCCCATGCGCGAGCTCCTCGGTGACGACGCCCCCAGCAACTGGGGCAAGTGGGGTCCCGACGACGAGCTGGGTTGCCTGAACTACCTGGACGCGGGCGAGGTCCTGCGGGGCGTGCAGCACGTCCGTTCCGGCGAGGTGTTCACCCTGCAGATCCACATGGGACGCACAGAGGCGCCGGGCGACCCGCTGTGGCCGGGCCGCGAGGGCATCAAGCGCCAGAACGTCATGGACGAGGGCACCTGGGACTCGGCCGACGCACCGCAGTTCCCCGGCGGTCTGCACTACGCCGACGACACCGCCCTCATCTTCCTGCAGGGCTCCACGCAGTACGACGCGCTCGGCCACGTCTGGTACGACGGCAAGCTCTGGAACGGCTACGACGCGCGCTCCACCGTCGACGCGATGGACCGGGCCTCGGTGCTGCCGATCGCGGAGAAGGGCGTCGTCGGGCGGGGCGTGCTCGTCGACATGGCCCGGCACCGCGGCAAGGAGTGGCTGGACAAGGGCGAGACCTTCGACCACACCGACCTCGAGGCGGCCGCGCAGGCACAGGGCGTCACGATCGAGCCGCACGACGTGCTCGTCATCCGCACCGGATGGATGAAGTACTGGTACGAGCTCAACGACCCGGCCACCTTCTACACCGACTTCACCGAGCCCGGGCTCACCTACTCACGCGAGCTCGTGGAGTGGTTCCAGCGCAAGGAGATCCCGAATCTCGTCACCGACACGATCGCCAACGAGGTGACCAGCGAGCCGCACACCGGCGTCGCGCTCCCGCTGCACTGCGCGCTGATGCGCAACCTCGGCGTCGCCCTCACCGAGATCGCCTGGCTCGACGACCTCGCCGAGGCCTGCGCCGCCGACGGACGGTGGAGCTTCCTCTACGCCGCGGCCCCGCTCAAGGTCGTCAACGGCACGGGGGCACCGGTGAACCCGATCGTGATCCGCTGATGTCCTACGCCGACCGCCCCTGGCTGGCCCGCTACGCCGAGGGCCAGCCGCACGACATCACCCCGGACTTCCCGGACGCGCTGTCGATGTTCCGCGCCGCGGTGGCGCGGAACCCCGACGGCGACGCGATCCGCTACTTCGACGGCGCGCTCACCTACCGCGAGCTCGACGAGCTCACCGACGCCTTCGCCGCCGGGCTGCTCGCCGGCGGGTTCACCGCGGGCGAGCGCGTCGCGATGTATCTGCAGAACGTGCCGCAGTTCGTCCTCGGCCTGGTCGGCACCTGGAAGGCCGGCGGCGTCGCGGTGTCGGTCAACCCGATGAACCGGGAGCGGGAGCTGGAGCTGCTGCTGCGCGACTCCGGGTCGTCGGTGCTGGTGTGTCTGGAGTCGCTCTACGACGGCGTCGCGCGGACCGTGCTGGCCGGGCAGCCGGGTGTGCGCACCGTGCTCACCACCTCCGAACGCGAGTTCCAGACCCGTGACGACCCGCGTGCCCTCCCCGGGACCGCGCGGCCGGACCTGTCCGGCGACGACGTCACCGACCTCGGCGCGTTCCTGGGGACGCACCGGGGCAGCACTCCCCCGCCGGTGTCGTTCGCCGCCGGCGACACGGCGTTCCTCACCTACACCTCGGGGACCACCGGGCCGCCCAAGGGCGCGATGAACACCCACGGCAACGTCGTCTTCACCAGCCAGGCCTACGCCACCTGGTGCGGCCTCGGCGACGACGAGGTCGTCCTCGGCATCGCCCCGCTGTTCCACATCACCGGGCTGATCGCGCACGTGACCCTCGCCCAGTACCTGGCCGCGCCGCTGGTGCTGTTCCACCGGTTCGAGCCGTCGCTGGGCGTCGACGTCATCCGGGAGCACCGGCCGACCCTGACCGTCGGGGCGATCACCGTGTTCATCGCGCTGATGAACGCCCCGAACGCCGACCGGGAGGCGCTCGCGTCGCTGCGCACGATCTGCTCGGGCGGGGCGCCGATCCCGCCGTCGACGGTCACCGCGTTCCACGAGGCGTTCGGGCTGTGGATCCACAACATCTACGGGCTGACCGAGACCACCTCGCCGTCGCACGCGACGCCGATCGGCACCCAGGGGCCGGTGGACTCCGCGTCCGGGGCGCTGTCGGTGGGCGTCCCGATCTACGGCACCGTCGTGCGCATCCTCGACGACGACGGCGGGGAGCTCCCGCCCGGCGAGATCGGGGAGATCTGCACGTCCGGGCCGCAGGTCGTCGCGGGCTACTGGGGCAAGCCCGAGGAGACGGCCCACGCGTTCCCCACCGGGGAACTCGCGCAGCCCGAACTCAGAACGGGGGACGTCGGCTACATGGACGCCGACGGCTGGTTCTACATCGTCGACCGCAAGAAGGACCAGATCAACGCGGGTGGCTACAAGGTGTGGCCGCGCGAGGTGGAGGACGTGCTCTACGAGCACCCCGCGGTGCGGGAGGCCGCGGTGGTCGGCGTCGCCGACGAGTACCGGGGCGAGACGGTCAAGGCGTTCGTGTCACTGCGGGCCGGTGCCTCGGCCACCCCGGAGGAGCTGATCGCGTTCACCAGGGAGCGGATGGCGGCCTACAAGTACCCGCGGCAGGTGGAGCTGCTCGACGAGGTGCCCAAGACCGTCACGGGCAAGGTGCTGCGCCGCGAGCTGCGGGCCCGCGAGCAGACCTGACCGGTGGAGACGACGACGGGGCGCCGACCCGGTGGGTCGGCGCCCCGTCGTGCGAGCGGTGCTCAGGTCACTTGAGCGAGACCTTGGCGCCGGCCTCCTCGAGCTTCGTCTTGGCGGCCTCGGCGGCCTCCTTGGCGACACCCTCGAGCAGCGGCTTCGGCGCGGACTCGACGAGGTCCTTCGCCTCCTTCAGGCCCAGGCCCGAGACGACCTCACGGACGACCTTGATGACCTGGATCTTCTTGTCACCGGCGGCCTCGAGGACGACGTCGAACTCGTCCTTCTCCTCCTCGGCGGGGGCGGCACCGGCGGCGGGGGCACCCGCGGCGGCGACGGCGACCGGGGCGGCCGCGGTGACCTCGAAGGTCTCCTCGAACTTCTTCACGAAGTCCGAGAGCTCGAGCAGGGTGAGCTCCTTGAAGGCGTCGAGCAGCTCGTCGGTGGACAGCTTCGCCATGGTGGCGGTCCTTTCTCTACGAAAGACAGATGGGGGTGGTGGTCAGCTCTCGGCGGAGTCGCCGTCGGCCTCGGCCGGGGCGGCGGACTCGCCGGACTCGGCCTTCTTGTCGGCCAGCGCCTGCGCGAGGCGGGCGACCTGCGAGGCCGGGGCGTTGAACAGCCCGGCGGCCTTGGACAGGTTGGCCTTCATCGCGCCGGCCAGCTTGGCCAGCAGGACCTCGCGGGTCTCGAGGTCCGCCAGCTGCTCGACCTCGGCGGTGGACAGGGCGCGCCCGTCCATGTACCCGCCCTTGATCGTCAGACCGGGGTTGTCCTTCGCGAACTGCTTGATCGCCTTCGCGGCCTCGACGGGCTCACCCTTGATGAAGGTGATGGCCGTCGGGCCGGCGAGCAGGTCGTCCAGGCCCTGGACCCCGGCCTCCGCCGCCGCACGCTTGACCAGGGTGTTCTTCGCGACGCGGAAGTTCGCGTCCGAACCCAGGTCCCGGCGCAGCTGGGTCAGCTTGGCGACGCTGAGCCCGCGGTACTCGGTCACGACCGAGGCGTCCGACTCGCGGAAGCGGTTGGTGATCTCCTCGACCGCTGCGACCTTCTCAGGTGCTGCCATCGCTGCCCTCCTCTCGGGGGTCGGTCTCGTGCACGTGGGACGTGCTTGGGGGTGCCACCGACGCAGTTCCCACTCCGACCCCGGAGACGACGAACGCCCCGTGCGCAGCAGCACGGGGCGTCGGAAGTTCGTGGGGCGCTCGCGCGCCCGGTGTCGCCTCGTCCTCCTGCGCGGGCCGTCCGGACGTTCCCGGAACCTTCGTACGCCCTTCGGGAAGGACGCGGACCTGCGGTCTTCGGTGGATCGGGAGTAACTGTAGCTCCTCGCCGTACCCCCGGTTCACCCGGGGGTACGGCGGGGTGGGCCTGCTCAGGCCGGCGTCATCGCGGAGATCTTCCAGCGGCCGTCGACGAACTGGGCGTCGACCCGCAGCCGGGCCGCCGCGGCACCCTCCTGCGGGGCGCCGCCGTCGGCCTGACGGCGGATGACCTGGTTGACGAAGGCGTAGACGGTCGCGCGGTCGCCGTCGATGCTCGCCACGGCGAGCTTCGGGATCGTCGCGGTGACCACGGCCTTCTGCTGCGGGGCGAGGTCCTTCACGCTGCCGAAGATCTTGTCGAACTCCGGCTGGAAGCCCGGGGTGATGACGCCGCGGGCGTCGTCCTCGGCCTGCTGGAGGCGGGCGTAGTCGAAGGAGTAGACCTTCGTGATCGCCTCACCGACCTGCTCGCTGACCTGCGCGGTGGTGCCGACGTCGGTGAGCGCGGTGTTGGACGCCGACCCGGTGAAGGTCGTGCGGTACCACTCGGCGCCGAAGAACGCGGCGGCCGCGACGAGCAGCACCGTGACGGCGAGCAGCAGGCCGGTCGCGCGCCGGGTCGTCGGGGCGGCCAGCAACGACCGACGCGGGGCGCCGTCGGCGTCGGCCGGGTCGGCGTCGGCGTCGGTGCCGGGGGCGTCGGTCCCGGGGGCGTCGGTGCGCCCGGCGTCGCCGGAGCGGACCGGTGCGGCGGACGGGACCGCGTCACCGGAGCGCTCGTCGAGGGCGACACCGCCGGTGCCGGTCTCCTCCTCGTCGGGCTCGTCGGCGCGGGTGCGCGGGCGGCCCGCGACCTGGGGCCTACGGATGCCGCCCGCAGGGCGGCGGCGGGGGGTGGACATGCGGTGACCTCCTGGGGTGGTCGACCTGGGAGCGGGGCGGTGCGGGGCACCGCCGGGGGCCGGGGGTCGGGCCGGAGGGTCAGCCCGTACCCGGGGTGACCAGCGGCTCCAGTGCGTCGACCTTCCAGCCGTCGTCGGTGCGGACCATGCCGAGCTCGATGCGCTGGCGGGTCACGGCGGGCTGACCGCCCTCGGGCGTGACGGTCACGTCGACACCGGCGAGCACCCGGGCGGTCCCGGCGCGCGGGTCGACCTCGGTCACCGCGGCGTCGGTGACGGTCGCGGCGGTGGTGCGCTTCTGGTCGGTGACGAGCTTGGCGTAGGCGTCGCGGTTGGACACGAACTCGTCGCGGACCGACCCGGACGAGGACTGGATCCACAGGTCCAGGCCCTTCTGGGCGTCCCTGTGGTCCAGGGTGTTCAGGTTGATCACGGCCTGGCGGGCGTCACGGAGCGCCTCGTCTCGGGCCTGGGCGACCTGGGTGGCGTCGCTGTTCAGCGCGAACAGCCACAGGCCGCCCAGCACGAGCGCGAGCACCGCCGCGACGACGGCGGCCACGGGCAGGGCCCTGGCGAGCGGTCCGGGCGGGGCCTGGCCGCCGTCCGGACCGGTGGCAGGCTCCACGGGCGCGGCACCGTCGGGAGTGTCGGCCGTCGGGTCGGCCTTCGTGTCGGCGTCGGAGCCGGCAACGTCGGTGTTCATCGGGGAGCGTTCCTCCTCCCGGCTGCGGGGGCACAGCCGCTCGGCGACCGCACCGGGCGGCCGTGGGCCGGCCGTGGGGGTCCGCGCCGTCCGGCGGACGGCGGTCCCCCGCGGTCGTCGTGCCGGCCGGGCCCGGGTGTGGCCCGGCCGTCGTGCCGGTCACGCCCCGGACGGGGCGCGACCGTCGTGCTCAACCGCCCAGGATCTGGGCGAAGCTCGTCACCAGGCCCGGCGTCGCGACCCGCTCGACACGGTCGTCGCCGAGCGACCCGGCGTTCGGCCGCGGGGCCGGTCCGTCGGCGGTGTCGCCGCCGTGGTGACCGTCACCGTGGCCGCCGAACCCCGAGTTGCCGGAGTAGTCCGGCACCTCGAGCGGCTGGGGCCTCGGCACATTCTGCATTCCGCGCACGTTGGTGGGGCTTCCGGGGGGCTCGGTGCAGCGGGCGTCCTCGTTCACCGGTCGCTCGGAGACGTCGAGGCCACCGCGGTTGGGCGTGCCCTCGTAGCCCCGGGTGCAGACCGGCGGGTCGGCGATGTTGACGACCAGGCCGAGGTGCGCGGTCCCGTCGCCGGGCACGACCTTCGGCGCGACGGCCACCAGGCCGGGGTAGGTCACGAGCAGCTGGCGCAGACCCGCCTGGCGCGGGGCCAGCAGCTCGGTCACCGTCCGCAGGTTCGCGATCGACTCGCCGAGCCCGGGGCCGCTCTCCCGCAGCAGGCCGCTGACCTGGTCGCCCAGGCGGGGGCCGTCGTCGATGATCCGGCGCAGGTCCGGGTCGGACTGCTTGAGCTGCTCGGTGACCTCGCGCAGGCCGCGGCTGAACTCCTGGAACTGCGGGGCCACCTCGTTCTGCGTGGTGAGCACCGGGCGGGCGTCGCGGATCAGCGCGGTCGTCTGCGGCAGCGCGTCGGTGGCGGCCCGGGTGAACTCCCCGGTGGTGTCGAGCAGCTGCTGCAGCGGCTGCGCGGTGCCCTCGAAGCCCTGGCCGAGCTCACGGACGACCGTCTGCAGCGAGTCCTTCGGCACCGTCGACACGAGCTGGTCCAGCTCGGTCAGGAAGGTGTTGATCTGGACCGGGGTCCGGGTGCGGTCCTGCGGGATGACCGAGCCGGAGGCGAGCGCCTCGCCGCCGTCGGCCACCGGCTGGAGGTCGACGTACTGCTCACCGATCGGCGAGAGGTTCCCGACGACGGCCCGGGCGTCGGCCGGGATGGCCGGCGCGGAGTTCTCGATGTCGAGCTGGACGTCGACGCCGCGGGCGGTCAGCGACAGCGGCCCGACCCGGCCGACACTCACGCCGCGGTAGGTGACGTCGGCGCCGCTGAAGATCCCGCCGGAGTCGGCGAGCTCCACCGTGACCGGGTACGTCGTCGCCCCGAAGACGCGGTCGAGACCGGCGTAGCGGAAGCCCGCGTAGCCGACCGCCACGATGGTGACGAGCACCAGCGCGGTCAGCTGCCAGCGGACGGTCTTGGTGATCACGATCCGCCTCCGAAGAGTCCGCCGAGCAGGCCGCCGCCACCGGAGCCCTGCTCCGGCGTCGGGCTCGGTGCCGGGGTCGCCGACGGTGCCGGGGTGGCCGGCGCGGTGCCCGAGGCGGGCGGCGCCGGCGCGGTGGTGGGCTGCTCGGTCCCGAGCAGCGGCAGCGCGGGCGCACCGGGGACCGCCGGGTCCGGCTGCCGCGGGGTGGCGCCGAGCAGCGGCGTCAGCAGCTGCGCGGTGGGCGGCAGCTGGGCCAGCTGCGTCGGGTCGAGCGGCAGCCCGAGCTGGTTGGAGTTCAGGATGTTGCGCAGGACCGAACCGAGGTCCAGGTCCAGGTCCACGTACAGGTTGGCGTAGTCACCGGCGACGGCGTCGGTGGCCGCATCGGTGAACGGGATCGACAGCAGCAGCTGCAGCGAGTCCGGCAGGTTCTGGCCGGAGTCGGCCAGGTTCCGCAGCACCGGGCGCAGCGCCTCCAGGTCGGCCAGCAGGTCGTCGCGGGACCGGTTGACCACGTTGGTGGCGACGCCGGACAGCCGGTCGAGGGCCTGCAGCATGCCGACGAGCTGGGTGCGCTGGGACTCGAGCTCACGCAGGCCGGGGCTGATGTTCTGCAGGGCGTTCTCGATCTGCGGGCGACGCTCGGCGAGGGTGGCCGAGAGCCGGTTGAGGCCGTCGAGGGCGCGGTTGATGTCGTCCTTGGAGCTGTCGAGCGAGCCGACGAGCCGGTCCAGGTTGTCCAGCAGACCGCGGATCTGCGGCTCGCGACCGGACAGTGCGTTGTTCAGCTCGGTGGAGATGGTCCGGATCTGGGCCACGCCGCCGCCGTTGAGCAGCAGCGACAGGGCCCCGAGGACCTCCTCGACCTCGGCCGCGCGCCCGCTGGCCTGCAGTCCGATCCTCCCGCTCCGGGCGAGGTCGCCCTCGGCGGGGACGGTCGGCTGGGACAGCTCGACGAACTTCTCACCGAGCAGCGAGGTCGTGCGGACCCGCGCGGTGGCGTTGGCCGGGAGCGTGACGTCGCGGTTCACCGCGACGGTGACCAGCGCGTTCCACGACCCCGGCTCGACGGCGACGGTCTCGACCGCGCCGACCGGCACGTCACCGACGCGCACGATCGACTGCGGGACGAGGTCGACGACGTCGGCGAACTCGATCTGCACCGAGTACGGGTCGTCGCCCAGGTTCGCGCCACCGGGCAGCGGGATGCCCCGGAGGCCGCCGTCCACCGCGCCGCAGCCGCCCGCGAACAGGGCCACGGCGGTCAGCAGCGCCGACACCCGGCCGACACGGCCGCTGGAGCCGATCACGATCCACCTCCGAACAGGCCGAACAGTCCGCCGCCCCCGCGCTCCTCGGTCTCGGGGACCGGGGTGGGAGTGGCCTGCGGGGCCGTCGTCGTCGACGGCGCCGGGGTGGCCGGGGCGCCGGTGGCGCCCGGTGCGGGCTGCCCACCGGGGGCGGGAGCCTGCGGGTCGGCCGGGGCGCGCAGCTGCGAGCCCGGGTCGGTCAGCGACAGCGGCGAGCCCGGCATCAGCTGGGGCACCGCCGGGTTGACCCCGGAGCCGCCGGCCTGGAGCTGCTCGAGCACCTGCTGCGGGGTCGGCAGCGGCACCGCGCCGTCGAGGATCGGGGCCAGGCCGTCGCAGAGCGCGGCGGTGGGCTGGTCCAGGCCACCCGGGATCGCACCCGCGCCGCGGCGGAGGATCTCGCAGATCGCGACCGGCAGCGGGTAGGCCAGCTCGTTGATGTTGGCCCGGGTGTCGAGGGTCTCCGACGAGCCGTTGTAGATGTTGGTGAGGTTGCCCAGCGCGGCCGGGGCCACGTCGGCGATCTCGGACAGCGCCCGCTGGTGGTCGACGACCTCCTGCGAGACGCTCGCGAGCTTGTCCACGTTCGACCGCAGCGTCGAACGGTTGTCCTGCACGAAGTCGGCGACCTCGCCGAGCGCGAAGGACAGCTGGTTCAGCGCGCCACCGAGCTCGCCACGCTGGCTCGCGAGGAAGCCGGTCACGTCGGCCAGCTTCCCGTTGAGCTCGCGGATGCCGGGGTCGTTCTCGCGCAGCGTCCCGACGAACTTCTGCAGCTCGGTGATGGTGCCGAACAGGTCGCCGCTGGACCCGTTCAGCGTCGCCGAGAGCCCACCGAGGTTGCGGATGGTGTCGTTGAGTGCGCGCCCGTTGCCGTCGAGGTTCTGTGCGGTGACGTCCAGGACGTCGTTGAGCGCGCCGTCCTTGTTCGCTCCCTGCGGGCCCAGCGCCCGGGAGAGCTCGGTCGCGGTCCGGGTGAGGTCGTCGACACCGAGCGGGAACGCGGTGCGCTCCAGCGGGATCGGCTCGCCGTTCCACTCCGGGCCGCCGGTCCACACCGGGGTCAGCTGCACGTAGCGGCCGGTGACCAGGCTCGGCGAGACGACGGCGGCCTTGACGTCGGCGGGCAGGCGCACCTCGTCGTCGGTGATGGTCATGTCGACCCGCACCCGGTCCCCCTCGGGCGTGATCCGGTCGATCTTGCCGACCGGGACGCCGAGCACCCGCACGTCGTTGTCCTGGAACAGCGCGGCGGAGCTGGTGAAGTAGGCGGTGACCGGACGGCCGCCGCCGGAGGTGATCAGCCAGATCGCGCTCGCCACCAGGACGGCGACGACGGCGATCAGGGCACCGAACTGGATCTGGCGCCGGTCGTTGGCCCAGGACCCCATCAGCAGTCACCCCCGAGCGGCACGACCGGCGGCAGCAGGCCGCACAGGTAGTTGTCGAGCCAACGGCCGTTGCCGAGGACGTTGCCGAACACGCGGACGAACACCGCTTCCTTGTCGAGGATCTCGCCGAGGTTGTCGCGGTTCTCCTCGAGTACCGCCAGCACGCGGTCGAGGGTCTCCAGGGCCGGGCGCAGCTGCGCCTGGTTGTCGGCGACGAGTCCGCGCAGCTGGATCGACAGGCGCTGCACGCCGTCGAGCAGGTTCGCGATCGCGTCCTTGCGCCGCTGCAGCTCACCGAGCAGCAGGTTGCCGTCGTTCACCAGCTTCACGACGTCGCCGCGGCGGTCGGCCAGCGTGGTCGACAGCTGCCGGGTGTTGGCGAGCAGCTTCTTCAGCTCGGCGTCCCGGCTGGAGATCGTGTTCGACAGGCGGGACAGCCCATCGAGGGCCCCGCGGATCTCCGGCGGGGTGTCGCGGAAGGTGTCCGAGAGCGTGGTCAGGCTCGACGCGAGCTGCGTGGTGTCGAGCTGGTCGATCGTGCCGGAGAGGCCGTTGAAGGCGTCGACGACGTCGAACGGGGACTTGGTCCGGTCCCGGCCGATCGGCTGGTCGGGGTCCTGCTCGGCGTCGCCGCGCGGGTCGAGGGCGAGGAACTTCGACCCCAGCAGCGTGGCGATCTCGATCGACGCCGTGGTCCGGTTGCCGACCCAGGCGTCCTCGACGGTGAACTCGACCTTCACGTGGTCGCCGTCGAGGGAGACGTCCTGCACCCGGCCCGCCTCGACCCCGGCCACGGTGACGCGGTCGTTGGCCTGCAGGCCCGCCGCCTCGGGGAACTCCGCGGTGTAGCGGGTGGCCCCGGAGAAGATCGCCTCGTAGTTGAACGCGGCCAGTGTCAGCGCCGCGATCAGCACGAGTCCGATCACCGCCGTCAGGACGGGGCGCTTCTGCCCTGCCTGTGCCATCAGTTGCCTCCCGGCTGCAGCGCTGCGGTCGGGTCGCTGCTCGAGTCGACCGGGCCACGGCCGGCCGCCTGGTCCAGCAGGCCGCCGACCGACTCGGTGGTCGGCTCACGCATCAACGGGTTGTCCTCGGCGCGGTTGTCCGCGGGGTCGCCGGGCTGCGAACCGTCGGTCGGGACGGTGTTGCCGGCCCCGATCCCGGACGGGTCCGGGCCGCAGCGCCGCTCGGGGTTGCTGATCGGGCCGATGCCCAGGTCCTCCAGCGAGGTCGGCTGCAGGATCGGCGAGATGCCGATCTGGCCGTCGAGGCCGCAGAGGTAGAAGTTGAACCAGCTGCCGTACGAGCCGACGCGGGCGATCCGGTTCAGCTTGAACGGCGTGTACTGCAGGAACCGCTCGATCGCGGGGCGGCCCTGGTCGAGCTGGGTCGCGAGGTCGCCGAGGTTGCGGATGTCGTCGCGCAGCGGCGGGCGGGCGTCCTCCAGGAACGACCCCGTGACCTGGGTCAGCTCGCCGATGGACTGGATCGCGTTGCCGATGGGCTCGCGGTCCTGGGCCAGCCCGGACACCAGCGCCTGCAGCGAGCTGATCAGCTCGTTGAGGCCCTCGTCGTTGCGGTTGACGGTGTCGAGGGTCAGGTTCAGGTTGTCGATGACCTGGCCGATGACCTGGTCGCGGTCGGCGATCGAGTTGGTCAGCGACGACGTCGAGGCCAGCAGGCTCTGCACCGTGCCGCCCTCGCCCTGCAGGACCTGGACGATCTCCATCGACAGCTTGTTGATCTGGTCCGGGTCCAGGCCCTGGAACAGCGGCTGGAAGCCGTTGAACAGCACGGTCAGGTTGACCGCGGGGCGGGTCCGGTCGATCGGGATCTGACCGCCGGCGGGGAGGTCCTCCCCGGTCGGGCCCGCGCCCTGGTCCAGCGCCATGTACCGCTGGCCGATGAGGTTCTTGTACTTCAGGGTCGCGCCGACCGTCGACGGCAGCGGGTTCGACGAGTCGACGTCGAACGCCACCTCGGCGACCCGCTGGTCGACGATGCGGACGTCCTTGATCGATCCGACGACGACGCCGGCGATGCGGACGTCGTCGCCGGCCAGCAGACCGGTCGCGTCGCTGAACCGGGCGGTGTACTCGGTGACCTGACCGCCCCGGGCGTTCGCGATGGTCAGGCCGAGCAGCGTCGTGCCCAGCGCCGTGACCAGCGCGAAGACCAGGAACTTGACCAGCGCCGAGATCGGGAGCCTGCTCACGTCAGCGTCACCTCCGTGCCGCGCAGGAGCGGGCCGACCATCGTGCTGCTCCAGGCCGGCACGGCCTGCGGGGAGCCGCCCTGCTGGGCGGCCAGCAGCTGCGCGACGACGTCCTGCTCACCGGCGGAGTTCGCGACGCCCATGTCGACCGAGCCGCTCTGGTGCGTCCCGTCGTAGGACGACGGCTGGATGCCCGCCTGACCGAGCGCGGTGGTCAGCGGGGGGAGCACGCCCGCGCCGTTCTCCGCGCTCTGGTCCTGGATGAGACCGAAGCTGTCGGTGCCGTCGTAGGTGCCGAAGGTGTCGACCCCGAAGTCCTCGGGGTTGCCCATCGGCTGCCCGGCCGGGGCCGGGCCCGGGACGGAGCCGTCCCGGAACGGGCCGTCCGGCGGGTACTGGGTGCCGGTCGGGACCGGGATCGGGTAGCAGCGCGGACCGCGGTCGTCGCCGTACTCGGGCTCGTCCTGGTTCGGCAGGTACTTGCCCTTGCTCGCCACGATCTCGAGGGTGATGTTGACGCCCACCCGGTCGGTGCCCGGCCGGAACGCGTCGTTGATCTTCGGGATCAGCTCGACGAGCTGGCGGGTCAGGCAGGGGAACTCCGGCGAGTACCGGGCCAGGGTCTCCAGCGTCGGCCGGCTCGCGGCGGAGAGCCCGATGATGTTCTCGCCGTTCGCGTCGAGGAAGGCCCGCAGGTCGTCCGAGGCACCGGTGATGGAGCGGTAGAGGTTCCGCAGACCCTCGCGCTTCTCGACGACGGTGCGGCTGGTGACCGTGAGGTTGTCGAGCGCGTCGAGCAGGTCGGGCGCGGCCTGGTTCAGGTTGTCGGAGAAGGTCGCCAGCTGGCGGATGTCCTCCTGCAGGTCCGGCACGGCCGGGTTCAGGCCCTCGACCAGCGTGTTCAGCTGGGTCAGGGTCTCCCCGAGCTGGTTGCCCCGGCCCTGCAGGGCCTGGGAGAGCGAGCCGAGCGTGGTCGCCAGGTCCTGCGGACGGACGGTCTGCAGCAGCGGCAGCAGCTCGTCGAGCACCCGCTCGACCTCCAGCGCGGCCTGGCTGCGGTCCTCGGGGATGACGTCGCCCGCGGCCAGCCGGGCCGTCGACGGCGCGGCCGGCGGGACCAGCGACACGAACTTCTCGCCGAACAGCGTCTTGGGCAGCAGCTGGGCGGTGACGTTCTCCGGGATCTGGTCGAGGAACTGCGGGTCCATCGACATCTCGATGCTGGTGTCCGTGCCGTTCGAGACGACCTGGTCGACCTGCCCGACGATCAGGCCGTTGACCTTGACGTCGGAGCGCTCCTGCATCTGGGTGCCGACCCGGGCGACGTTCAGGGTCACCGGGACACCGGAGGAGAAGGCGCCGACGTACTGGGCGACGGCCAGCCCGAGCAGGACGACGATGACCGTGACGAAGGCCAGGCCCTGCAGCACTCGCTTCGGGGACCTCATCCGGCCACCCGCACCGAGGTCGAGGTGCCGAACATGACCAGCGTCAGGAAGAAGTCCAGGATGGCGGTGCTCACGATCGACAGCCGCACCGCGCGACCGACCGCGACGCCGACGCCGGCGGGGCCGCCCTTGGCGGAGTAGCCGTAGTGGCAGTGGATCAGGATGATCACCGTCGCGAACACGATCACTTTGAGATAGGACAGCAGTACGTCACTGACCGGCAGGAACAGGTCGAAGTAGTGGTCGTAGGTGCCGCCCGGCAGGCCGTTGATCAGCGTGACGTTGATCCGCGAGGCGGCGTAGCTGGCGAGCAGGCCGAGCGTGTAGATCGGGATGATCGCGACGATGCCCGCGACCACCCGGGTGGTGACCAGGTAGGGCACCGAGGGCACGGCCATGACCTCGAGGGCGTCGATCTCCTCGGAGATCCGCATCGCGCCGAGCTGGGCGGTGAACCCCGCGCCGAGGGTCGCGGTCAGCGCCGAGGCGGCGACCAGGGGGGCGATCGAGCGGGTGTTGAAGTAGGCGGTGATGAAGCCGGTCAGCGCCTCGACGCCCAGGGCGTCCAGGGCCCGGAAGCCCTGCAGGCCGACCAGCGAGCCGACGAACAGCGACAGCGACGCCATCACGCCGACGGTGCCGAGGATGACGATCAGCGCGCCGGAGCCGAAGGAGACCTCGGCGAGCAGCCGGGCGACCTCCTTCTTGTACCGGGTCAGCGTCTTCGGGATCCAGAGGATCGACCGGACGTAGAGCGACAGCTGGTCGCCGAGCTCCTCGAGCTGGTTCAGCGGCGCCTGGGCGGCCCGTCGGGCCCGCGTTCCGAGTGGGGTGGCCATGGATCAGAAGCCCTTCGGCGGGACGAGCTCGAGGTACAGGGCGGTGAGCACGAGGTTGATCAGGAAGACGAGCACGAAGGAGATGACGACGGCCTGGTTCACCGCGTCACCGACACCCTTCGCACCGGGCGGCGGGTTGAGGCCGCGGAAGGCGGCGACGACACCGGCGACGATGCCGAACAGGAACGCCTTCAGCTCCGACACGACGATGTCGCTGACCTGTGCGATCGCCGAGAAGCTGTTGATGTACGCACCGGGCGACCCGCCCTGGATGATCACGTTGAAGAAGTAGCCGCCCGCGACGCCGACGCAGGTCGCGAGCCCGTTCAGGACCAGCGCGGTGATGCCCATGGCGAGCACCCGCGGCACGACCAGGCGCTGGATCGGCGAGATGCCGAGCACCTCCATCGCCGCGATCTCCTCGCGGATGGTCCGGGCTCCGAGGTCCGCGCAGACCGCGGAGCCACCGGCGCCGGAGATCAGCAGTGCGGTGACGATGGGGGCGGCCTGCTGCACGATCGCGAGGACCGCGCCGGCGCCGGTCTGGGACTGGGCGCCGAACTGGCGGGTCAGCTCACCGAGCAGCAGCGCGATCGTCGCGCCGAAGGGGATGGTGAACAGGGCGGTCGGCAGCGCGGAGACCTTGGTGACGAACCAGGTCTGCTCGACGAGCTCGCGCCACTGGAACGGCCGGCGCAGCCCCTGGCGGCCGATCTCGGCGAACAGGCCGAAGAACCTGCCGACCGGGGTGAGCGCCCGCGTGACGGGGCTGGGGGTGCTCACCGCTCACCGCCGGAGAGCTGGTGACGACCGCCCGGGTCCGGGGTGTCGTCGGTGATGCGCGGGTGGATGTCGGTGGGACGGTCGTCGCTCACCGTCGCGCCGCTGCGGGCCATCTGACGGGTGGTGCCGTCCTGCGACGGGCCGTCCGCCTGCGCGTCGCTGTCGGCGTACTGCTCCCGGATCGCGTCCTGCGCCGAGGAGGGCAGCTCGTGCAGCATCGCCTGGACCCGCTCCCGACGACGGTGCACCGCCTGCCGGTCCGGCATCCCGGTCGACGCCACGAGCTGCGGCTTCATCGGCGGGCGACCCTCGAGCTCACCGGCCTCCTCCATCTCGCGGGCGGCCTGGGCGGCGTCCTTCTCCTCCGACATCCCGATCGGACCCTCCCGACGCCCGTTCAGGAACTGCGCCACCACCGGCTCGTCGGAGGTCAGCAACACCTCACGGGGGCCGAACATCGCCAGGTGCTTGCGGTAGAGCAACCCGATGTTGTCCGGCACCGTCTGCGCCGAGTTGATGTCGTGGGTCACGATCAGGAACGTCGAGTCCGTCATCGCATTCAGATCGATGATCAGCTGGTTCAGATACGCCGTACGCACCGGATCCAGACCCGAGTCCGGCTCGTCGAACAGAATGATCTTCGGATCCAGCACCAACGCCCGCGCCAGCCCCGCCCGCTTACGCATACCACCCGAGATCTCACCCGGCAGCTTGCCCTCGGCACCGACCAGACCGACCATGTCGATCTTCTCCATGACGATGTCGCGGATCGCCGACTCCGACTTGCGCGTGTGCTCCCGCAACGGGAACGCGATGTTGTCGAACAGGTTCATCGACCCGAACAACGCACCGTCCTGGAACAGCACCCCGAACAGCTTCCGGATCTCGTACAGCTCGGACTCCGAGCACTTGCACAGGTCGACGCCCTCGATCACGATCGACCCCCGCTCCGGCTTGAGCAGCCCGATCAGGGACTTCAGGAACACCGACTTACCGGTACCCGACGGTCCGAGCAGCACCGACACCTCACCCGCGGGCAGCGTCAGGGTCACGTCCGACCAGATGTTGGCCCGACCGAAGGACTTCGTCAGCCCCTCGACCTTCACCTCGACACCGGTCACGTGTCGCCTCCTCGCGCAATAGACCGACGAACCGCACCGGGGCCCGGGAACGCTGGGGAGCGGGGGCCAGTCGTCGGTGCTGAACGGCACAACGAGTCTGCGCGTCGGGGGTTACTGGCGGGTCGGCGGGGTCGCCGATCGGTGACCATGCCGTAATCTACGTTATGGTTACCGTGGGTTACAGATTACCGTGCAATGTTGCGGACCGTGGGTAACAGTGCTCCCGGCCGGGTAGCAGGGCTGGTCCGAACGGCCCGATTGCCGCGGTACGACCGAGTCGGCGACCACGCCCCCACCCGCACGGAGGATCACCCGATCGGCGGCGTCACGTGCGGGGCGTGCGACAGGATGAGGCGCTGGTAGTCGTCGAACAGGGCACGCAGGAGATCCCGGTCGCGGGGGTCGCAGGTCTGTTGGTAGCCGGCCATCAGCGAGATGCCGAAGACGGCGAGCCTGCGGGCGTCGTCCGGGTCGGGCACGACGTCGGCCACCACCTGCTCCAGCGCGATCCGGCGCTGCACGTCCACCCGCGCCTGGGCGCGGCCGACCTCGGGGTCGATCTGCGCCCACGCCCGGATCGCGGCCTCGGCGTCGTGCCGCAGGGCCACCGTGAGCTGCTTGACCACGTCGATCCGCTCGACCGGGTCCGCGGTCGCCCGGGCCAGCTCGACGATCCGGTCGGTCTGCTCGGCCTCCCAGTAGCGCAGCAGGCCACGGACGAAGCCCGCCCAGCCGCCGAAGTGGTGGTAGAACGACCCGCTGGTCACGCCGAGCGACCGGCACAACGGACCGATCTTGAGCCCGGCCGCGCCCTCGCGCGCGAGGATCGACATCGCGGCGTCGTAGTACTGCTCGGCAGCGATCTGCCGCCCCGCTCTCCTGGCCACCCGCCCGCCCCCTCTCCACGACCCGTGCCGACCCACCAGGGTGCCACGCCGGACGCGTGTCCGATCAGAAGATCCTGCGCAGCAGGCGTTCGGTCCGCCCGTCGTAGGGCGGGTAGACGATGCCGGGATCGGGCCGGGCCGGCTTGCGCAGCACCGCCCGCCGGTGCGAGAAGGTCTCGAACCCGAACCGCCCGTGGTAGGCGCCGGAACCGCTGCGCCCCACTCCCCCGAAGGGCAGCCGGGGCACCAGCACGTGGAACATCAGATGGTTGACGACGGTCGCCCCGGCGGGGACCTCGCGGGTGACCCGCTCCGCGGTGCGCGACGAGCCGGTGAACACGTAGGCGGCCAGGGGCTTCGGACCGGCGTTGACGTGCGCGATCGCGGCGTCGACACCGTCGACGGTCAGCACCGGCAGGATCGGGCCGAAGATCTCCTCTGTCATCAGCCGTGACCCCGGCCGCGGGTCGAGCACGACCGTCGGCTCCCCGGTGCGGGTCTCCGGGTCGATCGTCCCGCCGGCCACCACGGTGCCCCCGTGGTCGTCGGCGAGCAGGCCCGCGAGTCGCGCCGCCTGCCGGGCGTCGACGATCCGCACGCCCCCGCCCGCGCCGCCGCGCATCCGCGCGGTCTCGGCGACGAGCCGCTCGACCAGCTCGTCGCGGACGGCGGAGTCGACGAGCAGGTAGTCCGGGGCGACACAGGTCTGGCCGGAGTTCATGAGCTTGGTCCAGGCGATCCGGCGCGCGGCGACCTCGACGTCGGCGTCCGCGGCGACGATCACCGGGCTCTTCCCGCCCAGCTCGAGCGTGACCGGGGTCAGGTGCGGCGCCGCGGCGGCCATCACCTTCGCCCCGACCTCCGGGCTACCGGTGAAGAACGCGTGGTCCAGGCCCTGCGCGAGCAGCTCCTGGGTCTCCCCCGGCCCCCCGGTGACGACGGCGACGGCGTCCGGATCGGTGTAGCGCGGCAGCAGCCGGGCGAGCACCTCGGCGGTCGCGGGCGCGTACTCCGACGGCTTCACCACGGCGCAGTTCCCGGCCGCGAACGCGGCCACCAGCGGCGCGAGCGTGAGGTACGCCGGGTAGTTCCACGGCCCGATGACCAGCACGACCCCGAGCGGCTCGTGCACCCAGCGCGCCGACCCCGGTTGCACCGACAGCGGACCGACCCGGTGCGGGCGCATCCAGCGGCGCAGGTGCCTCCGGGCGTGGCGGGACTCCGCGACGGTCGGGGCCAGGTCGGCCATCCAGGCCTCGACGCGGGGACGGCCGAGGTCCGCGGCCAGGGCCGCGACGAACTCGTCCTCGGCCTCGGTGAGCATCCGCTCCAGACCGCCCAGCTGGCGCAGCCGCCAGCTCCGGTCACGGGTCCGGCCACCACGGAACGTGGCGCGCAGCCGGGCCACCTGCTCGGCGACGGACGGCCCGCCGGCGTCCGCTCCTACGGCCCCGGTGGGCCCACCGGTCTCGGTCACGCCCATCGGCGGCTCTCCCACGTCGTCGGGGTCGGGTACTTCCCCAGTAACATAATCTACGTTACGTTCCGGGTACAAGGTCACACACTCACGACGACGTGGAGGAACCGTGCCCGGATTCGCCGACGAGGACGAGCTGTACCGCTACATCGGTGGCATCTTCGAGGCCGCCCTGGCCGACCCCGAACTGGAGCCCAAGCTCCGCGGCACCGGACTGGTCCTGCGCCAGCAGTGCACCGACCCCGACTCCGCGCTGATCATCGACCTGCCCGGGGCGAAGGTCTGGAAGGGCTCCGACGCCGGCGCCCCCGAGCCGCAGGCCACGATGACCATGTCCACCGAGACCGCGAACGCCTACTGGCAGGGCACGGTCAACCTGACCTTCGCCATGGCCAAGGGCAAGGTGAAGATCGACGGCACCGTCACCAAGCTCCTGCAGCTCGCCCCGCTGTCCAAGCGACTGTTCCCGACCTACGTCGAGCGCCTCGAGGCCGACGGCCGCCAGGACCTCCTGGTCACCACGTGAGCCGCCGGGTACTGGTGACCGGTGCCGCGTCCGGGATCGGCGCCGAGGTCGCGCGCCGGTTCGTCGACGCCGGCGACGAGGTCGTCTCGCTGGACCTGAAGGACGCCCCCGTCGGCGTCGCGCGGCACGTGTACTGCGACCTGTCCGACGTCACGTCGATCGACGCCGCCGTCGCCGCCCTGGACGGGGAGTTCGACGCCCTCTGCAACGTGGCCGGGGTGCCCGGCACCGCACCCGCGGAGCTCGTGCTGCGGGTGAACCTGCTCGGGCTCCGTCACCTGACCGAGTCGGTCGTCGAACGGATCCGCCCCGGAGGGGCGATCGTGAACGTCGCCTCCATCGCCGGCTACGGCTGGGCCGACCGGCTGGCGGCGCTGCGCGAGCTGCTCGCCACCGACACCGTCGACGAGGGGCTCACCTGGTTCGCCGAGCACCCGCAGGCGGGCAACACCTACAACTTCTCGAAGGAGGCCCTGATCGTCTACACGATGCTCATGGCCCCCGTGTTCGGCGAGAACGGGGTGCGGATGAACGCCGTCTGCCCCGGACCGGTCGAGACGCCCATCCTCGGCGACTTCGAGGAGTCGATGGGCAAGGAGAACCTCGACGCGCTCGCCGCGTTCCTCGGCAGGCACGCCACCCCCGCCGACATCGCCGGTCCGGTGCTGTTCCTGGCCGGTCCGGAGTCCGCCTGGATCAACGGGCACGCGCTCGTCGCCGACGGCGGCATCAGCGGTGCCGTGCTGACGGGCATGGTCCCCCCACCCCATATCTGATCCGGTTCCGACGACGCAACCGCGAGGAGGCAACCCCGTGACCACGACGGAGAAGCGCCCGTACGACCCGCTCGACATCTCCACCCAGGCGTTCTGGGCACAGACCCCGGACGCCCGCGAGGAGCGGTTCGCCGAGCTGCGCCGCGAGCGTCCGCTGTCCTGGCACCCGCCGGCCGAGACCGATCTGCTGCCCGACCCGGACGCCCCCGGGTTCTGGGCGCTGGTCACCCACGCCGACATCCAGGCCGTCAGCCGCGACGCCGAGACCTTCGCGTCCGGCCAGCAGTACGGCGGCGTGATGCTGGAGGACGTGCCCGAGGACATGCTGGAGGCCGCGCACTCCATCCTCGCGATGGACGCACCGCGCCACCACCGCCAGCGCAAGGTCATCAGCTCGGTGTTCACCCCGCGCCGGGTCCGGCAGATCGAGGAGCAGATCGCCGAGCAGGCCCGGCTCATCGTCGACGACCTGCTCGCCGGCGACGGCTCGGCGGACTTCGTGACCGCGGTCGCGGCGCGGCTGCCGATGTGGACGATCTCGCAGATGATCGGCATCCCGCCGGAGAAGCGGCAGGAGGTCGCCGACGCCGCCAACGCCATGGTCGGCTGGAACGACCCGGACTACATCGGCGAGGGCGACCCGATGGCGGTGCTGCTCAACGGGCTGATGACGCTGCACACGGCGTCGTTCGAGCTGTCCGCGCTGCGCCGCGAGTCCCCCGCGGACGACCTCATGACCGCCCTGGTGCAGGCCGAGGTCGACGGTGACGCGCTGACCGACGAGGAGATCGCGGCGTTCTTCGTCCTGCTGTGCGTCGCGGGCAACGACACCACCCGGCAGACCTCCAGCCACGCGATCCTCGCGCTGGACCGCAACCCGGGGCAGAAGCAGCTGCTGACCGAGGAGTTCGACGACCGGATCACGCCGGCCGTCGAGGAGTTCGTCCGCTGGGCCAGCCCCGTGCTGACCTTCCGGCGGACCGCGACCCGCGACACCGAGATCCGCGGGCAGAAGATCGCCGAGGGCGAGCGGGTCGTGATGTTCTACCACTCCGGCAACCGCGACGCCGCCGTGTTCGCCGACCCGCACGTCTTCGACATCACCCGCGCCGAGAACCCGCACGTCGGCTTCGGCGGCGGCGGCCCGCACTTCTGCCTGGGCCATCACCTGGCCAAGACCCAGCTGCGGGCGCTGTTCCACCAGCTGCTCGCCCGCGTCCCGGACCTGTCGGTCGGCGAGCCGGAGTGGCTGACCGGCAACTTCATCAACGGCATCAAGCGGCTACCGGTGACCTTCGGGACGGGCTCGTGAAGCTCGGTCTGGCACTGGGCTACTGGGGTGCCGGACCGCCGCCGGGGGCCGTGGAGAAGGTCGACGCCGCCGAGGACCTCGGCTTCGACTCGATGTGGACGGCCGAGGCCTACGGCTCGGACGCGTTCACCCCGCTGTCCTGGCTCGGCTCGCGGACCTCGCGGATGCGCCTGGGCACCTCGGTCGTGCAGATGTCCGCGCGCACCCCGACCGCGACGGCGATGGCCGCCATGACCCTGGACCACCTGTCCGGCGGCCGGATGGTGCTGGGCATCGGCGCGTCCGGGCCGCAGGTCGTCGAGGGGTGGTACGGGCAGCCGTACCCGAGGCCGCTGGCCCGCACCCGGGAGTACGTCCGGATCCTGCGGGACACGATCGCGCGGGAGAAGGTGCTCTCCGACGGCCCGCACTACCCGATCCCGCACCCGGGCGGCACCGGGCTGGGCAAGCCGCTGCGCTCGACCCTGCACCCGTACCGCACCGACCTGCCGATCCTGCTCGCCGCGGAGGGCCCGAAGAACGTCGCTCTGGCCGCCGAGATCGCCGACGGCTGGCAGCCGCTGTTCTACGCGCCCCGGCACGACGCGCACTACCGCGAGTCCCTCGACGCCGGGTTCGCCGCCCGCGGCGGGCGCCCGGACGGCTTCGAGGTCGTCTGCATGGTGCAGGTCGTCGTCGACGACGTCGTCGAGGCCGCCGCGGACCGGATCCGCCCGTTCCTCGCGCTCTACATCGGCGGGATGGGCGCCACGGGCGCGAACTTCCACTACGAGGTCTTCGCCCGCATGGGCTACGACGACGAGTGCGCCCGCATCCAGGAGCTCTATCTGGGCGGGGACAAGGACGCGGCCGCGACGGCCGTCCCGACCTCGATGGTCGAGCAGGTGGCCCTGATCGGCCCGAAGGCGAAGATCGCCGAGGAGCTGCCGGTGTTCCGCGACTCGCTGATCACGACGATGGTCGTCGACGGCAGCCCGGAGCACCTGCGCACCGTGCGCGAGCTCGTCGACGGCTGACCCGCTCCCCACACCGACGGCCCCGGTCCCGCTCGTGCGGGCCGGGGCCGTCGGTGCGCGCCGGGGGCGGTCAGTAGCGGATCAGGCCGCGGATGTTGCGTCCGGAACGCATGTCCTCGTAACCCTCGTTGACCTGGTCGAGGGTGTACTCCTTGGTGATCAGCTCACGGAGCTTGAGGTGGCCGAGGTTGTGCATCTCCAGCAGCCGCGGGATGTCGAACTGGGCCGCGGAGCTGCCGAACAGCGCGCCGCGGATCTGCTTCTCGTAGAGCGTGAGGTCGAGCAGCGACAGCGACGCCGTCTCCTCCTCGGCCCGGGCCAGCGCCGTGACGACGACCCGGCCGCGCTTGCCGACCAGCTGCAGCGCGGGCTGCAGGTCCTCGCCCATCGCGACGCCCGTGCACAGGACCGCCGCCTCGGCCATCTGCCCGCGGGTCAGCTCGCTGACGATCTCCCAGGCCTCGTCGATGCTCGCGGCGACGTGCGTGGCGCCCAGCTCGCGGGAGCGCTCACGCTTGTGCTCGACCGGGTCGACGGCCACGACGTACCGGCAGCCCGCCGCTCGGGCGCCCTGCACCGCGTTCGCGCCGATGCCGCCGATCCCGATGACCACGGCGGTGTCCCCGGCCCGCAGGTCCGCGGTGCGCACCGAGGAGCCGAAGCCGGTGGTGACGCCGCAGCCGACCAGCGCGGCCAGGTCCAGCGGGAAGCCCTCGTCGATCTTCACGGCGGACTTCACCGGGACCACGGTGTGCCGGGCGAACGTGCCGAGCAGGCACATCTGGCCCAGGTCCTCGCCACGGGCGTGGAACCGGTAGGTGCCGTCGAGCTGCGGGCCGAGGGTGGCGCCGGCGCCGTCGTTGCAGAGGTTCGGCTGGCCCTTGGAGCAGTACGGGCAGCGCCCGCAGGAGGGCAGGAAGGTCATGACGACCGGGTCGCCGACCTCGAGCTCGGTGACGCCCGGGCCGACCTCGATGACCCGGCCCGCGCCCTCGTGGCCGCCGACCATCGGCAGGACCGCGGGCAGGTCACCGGTCACGAGGTGCTCGTCGGAGTGGCACAGCCCCGATGCGGTCAGCTCGACCATGACCTCCCCGGCGTTCGGGGAGTCGAGCTCGACCTCCTCGATCTCCCACTTGCCACCGGGTTCCCACAGCACCGCTGCCGTCGTACGCATGGCGGTCGATCCTGGCCGTGCGGAGACCTCCGGCACAGCCGTCGCCCGCGCCAGCGCTGGCCCCCGGGTGCCAGGGAGGTCCTCAGGCGCCGGCGAGCGGCAGGGTGAGCCGGGCGACCAGCCCGCCGCCCTCACGCGGGAGCAGGCTCAGCTCACCGTCCATCGCGGACGCGAGCGCCTCGGCGATCCACAGGCCCAGCCCGGCGGTACCGCGGCGCTCCCCCAGCGCGACTCCCTTGGCCGTCACGACGCCCTCCTGACCCGCGGGCAGCCCGGGCCCGCGGTCGCGGACCTCGGCGGTGAGCACGGCGCCGTCGTGGGCCAGGTGCAGCTCCACGACCTCGTCACCGGAGTGCCGGGCGGCGTTCTCGGCCAGGTTGGTGAGCATCCGGCGCAGCCGCTGCGGGTCGCAGTGGACCGCGGCCCCGGCCGGTTCGACGACCGGGTGCCGCCGGTGCGCGGCGATCCCGGCGGCGTCGAGCACGGCGTCGGCCAGCTCGGCGAGCGCGACGCGGCGGGGCCGGTCGCGCCCGAGCGGGCTGCCGTCGGCGACGGCCAGGTCGGCCAGCCCGTCGAGCATGTCCTGGAGGTGGGCGGCGTGGTCGGCGAGCAGCCGCGACGCCCGCCGGGCGGCGTCCCCGCCCAGCCTGCCCGCGGCGAGGTCGGCCGACAGCGCGGTCAGCGAGGCGACCGGGGTCCGGAACTCGTGCAGCACGACGCGGGCCCCGTCCAGCCGGGCCCGGCTCTGGGACACGATCCGGTCCCGCAGCGCGCGCTCGGACAGGTAACGCTCGTGCTCGCTCTCCGCCCGGGCCCGGGTGGTGGCGATGTCGGCGAGCTGGCGTTCCAGCAGGCGCACGAGCACCCCGGTGAGCACCGCCGTCGCGAACAGGAAACCGGTCCACCACAGTCCCGCGACGACCGCGGCGCCGACCGTGATTCCCGGGTCGGAGCCGAGTAGCGCCGCCACGGTGTAGCCGACGCCGAGACCGAGCGCGACGAGCTGCCCGAGCCGGTGCCCGCCGCGGAGCGCGATCGCGATGACGACCAGCGGCAGCGCGGCCACCATCGGGCTCGCCACCCCGCCGGTGAGTCCGCAGGCGAGCAGGGCGAGCAGACCGTCGATCCCGGTCAGCACGGCCGGCGGAACGGGCAGCCGCCCGCGGAGCACCGAGACGACGCCGAGCGCGGCCGCGTAGACCGCGCTCAGCCCGATCAGGACGGCGGCGACGACCGGCCGGGCTCCGGTGAGGTCCGGCCGGGCCACCAGCAGGCCGACAGCGCCGAGCACGACGCAGATCCTCAGGACGACGGCCTGGCGCTCCTCCCGGGTGCGTTCGGGCAGTTCACCGGCGTGCGCGGTCACGGTCGAGGCCTCTCGGGAGCGGACGGGGTCGGCGGCCACACTAGGCTCACCGACCATGCCGCCCGTGCCGACAGCGCCGCACGTGGTCGTCATCGTCGACGACCACGCCCTGTTCGCACAGGGCCTCGCCCTGCTGCTGGAGTCCCGCGCCGGGGACACCTTCCGGGTCGCGGGCTCGACCACCGCCGGGGAGGACGCCGTCGCGCTGGTCGGGAGGCACCGGGCCGGGATCGCGATCGTCGACCTCGCGCTCCCCCCGCTGGGCGGGGTGGAGACGATCCGCCGGGTCAAGGCCGCCTACCCCGCCACCCGGGTGCTGGCGCTGTCGGGCACCGAGGACCTGGACCTCGCCGCCGCCGCGATGCGCGCCGGCGCCGACGGCTACCTGGGCAAGTCCGCCGACCCGGAGGTACTGGTCGCGCCGCTGCTGTCGATCGCGGCCGGGGTGCGGGTACTGCGTGCGGAGCTGCTCGACGCGCTGCTCGTCGCGGCCGACCGCACCGCCGACGGCCTGCTCGACCGGCTCGGTGAGCGCGACATCGAGCTGTGGACGCTGCTGGCGCGGGGCCTGGAGACCGCCGACATCGCCCGCCCGATGCTGGTCAGCGAGCGCACCGCCAAGCGCATGATCGCCTCGCTGCTGCACAAGCTGGGCGCGGCGAACCGGATCGAGGCGGCCGCGCTGGCGGGGCGCTGCGGGCTGCTCGACGAGCACCCGGCCGGCCGCTGAGGTCCGCGCCGGCACGCCGCACGGCCCGGACGGGCCAAGCCTGGCCCGGTGATCGGCTGCGCGCCCCGGACGGCGCGGGACAGACTCGCGGCGACGTGCCGGGCGGCATCCTGCCCGGCCACATCTCGCGAGGAGGCGCTGATGGCCGTGTTCGCCGACGAGGCCGAGGTCTACGAGTACCTGGGCGGGGTGTTCCGGATCGGGATGGCCGACCCGGACCTGGTGGCGAAGCTGCAGCCGTCCGGGGTCGTCCTGCGGATCACATACACGAACCCGGACGCCGTCCTGACCGTGGACATGCCGAACTCCGAGATCCACACCGGCGCCGGGCAGGGCCCCGACCCGAACATCGAGCTGTTCATGTCCGCCGACACCGGCAACCGGTTCTGGCTGGGCAAGGTCATCCTCCCGGTCGCGATGGCCAAGGGCGACGTCCGCGCCAAGGGCCCGGTCTCGAAGGTCCTCAAGCTGCTGCCGATCGCCAAGCAGCTCTTCGGCCCGTACAAGGCGAAGCTCGAGGCCGAGGGCCGCGAGGACCTGCTGAAGGCCTGACCACGATCGGGTGAAGACCCCCGGCCGTCCGGCCCGCCACGACGGCGCCCGGCGAGACTGGGGGTCGACCCCACCCGACGGAGGCGCCGGCGATGGACAACATCTGGCTGGACGTGCACGCCTGGCAGCCCCTGCGGGGCGTGCTGCACCGGATGACCGAGATCGAGTGCGACGCACCCGACCCGCTGCCCCGCGACTTCGACGAGTGGCACGGCTGGGCCGAGGCCTGCCTGCTGGAGGTCGCGACGCGGGACGGCTGGCAGCACGGCCGCTACGCCTACACGATCCAGGAACGGGACGCGACCGACCATCCCGTCCGTGAGATCGGCAAGGACATCTGGGACTACGAGGAGCCGGCTCGCGAGTCGACCGGCTGAGCACCGGCGCCGGGTCGCTACCGTCGCCGGGAACCGATCGCGCGACGAGGAGGTCCACGGTGACACGGGGCAAGGGTCCGCTGGCCGGACTGAAGGTGATCGAGCTGGCCGGGATCGGGCCGGGGCCGCACGCGGCGATGATCCTGGGCGATCTCGGGGCGGACGTCGTCCGCGTCGACCGGCCGTCGGGCGGGCTGAAGCTCGGGTCCGACGCGGTACCCGACCCGACGGCGCGCGGCCGGCGCTCGGTCACCGCGGACCTGAAGGACCCGGCGGGCCGGGAGACCGTGCTGCGGCTGGTCGAGTCCGCCGACGTCCTCCTGGAGGGCTACCGGCCGGGCGTCACCGAGCGCCTCGGCGTCGGCCCCGAGGACTGCCACGCCCGCAACCCGCGCCTGGTCTACGGGCGGATGACCGGCTGGGGCCAGGACGGCCCGATGGCGCCGCGCGCCGGGCACGACCTGAACTACATCTCGCTGACCGGTGCGCTGCACGCGATCGGCCGCGCCGGGGAGCGTCCGGTCCCGCCCCTGAACCTGGTCGGGGACTTCGGCGGCGGGTCGATGCTGCTCGTCGTCGGCGTGCTGGCCGCGATCTGGGAGGCGAAGGCCTCCGGGCAGGGCCAGGTCGTCGACGCCGCCATGGTCGACGGTGTCAGCGTGCTGAACCAGATGTTCTGGGGCTTCCTGTCCCAGGACGCCTGGGTCGACGAGCGCGACTCCAACCTGCTCGACGGGCACGCCCCGTTCTACGACACCTACACCTGCGCCGACGGCGGGCACATGGCCGTCGGGGCGCTGGAGCCGCAGTTCTACGCCCAGCTCATCGCCGGCCTGGGGCTCACCGAGGACGACCTCGGCCCGCAGTACGACCGCGGCGGCTGGCCGGCCATGCGGGCCCGGTTCACCGAGGTGTTCGCCTCCAAGCCCCGCGACGAGTGGGCCGCGGTCTTCGAGGGCACCGACGCCTGCACCACCCCGGTGCTGTCGTTCGCCGAGGCCCGCGAGAACGCGCACCTGACCGCGCGCGGCACGATCGTCACCTCCGACGGCGTGCCCCAGGCCGCCCCGGCACCGCGCTTCTCCCGCACGGTCACCGAGACCGCCGGTCGCGGCACCGGCCCGGAGAGCGTCGAGGACGTCCTGCGCGACTGGGCCTGACCCGCACACGACGACGCCCCCGGTTCCGCAGGGAACCGGGGGCGTCGTCGTGTCAGGTGCTGATCAGTCGATCAGTCGGTCTCCTCGTCCGCGACCAGCAGGTTGCGGGTGCGGTTCGGGTCCACCGGGATGCCCGGCCCGGTGGTGGTGGAGACGGTGATCTTCTTGACGTAGCGGCCCTTGGCGGCCGACGGCTTGAGCCGCAGGATCTCGTCGTAGGCGGCGCCGTAGTTCTCCACCAGCTTCTCGGTGTCGAACGAGGCCTTGCCGATGACGAGGTGCAGGTTGGCCTGCTTGTCGACCCGGAAGTTGACCTTGCCGCCCTTGATCTCGTTGATGGCCTTCGTGACGTCCGGCGTCACGGTACCCGTCTTCGGGTTCGGCATCAGGCCACGCGGGCCGAGGATGCGGGCGATGCGGCCGACCTTGGCCATCTGGTCCGGGGTCGCGATGGCGGCGTCGAAGTCGAGCCACCCGCCCTGGATCCGCTCGATGAGGTCCTCGGCGCCCACGGCGTCGGCGCCGGCGGCCTCGGCCTCGGTGGCCTTGTCGCCGGTGGCGAACACGATGACCCGGGCGGTCTTACCGGTACCGTGCGGCAGGTTCACGGTGCCGCGGACCATCTGGTCCGCCTTGCGGGGGTCGACGCCCAGCCGCATCGCGACCTCGACGGTCGCGTCGGTGTTCTTGCTGGACGTGTCCTGGGCCAGCTTCGCCGCCGACAGCGGCGAGTAGAGGCGGTCCGCGTCGATCTTCGCGGCGGCCTCTCGGTAGGCCTTGCTGCGCTGTGCCATCTGTCCTCGTCTCCTTAGAGAGGTCAGGTCGTGGTCGGAGCCGCGCCCGGCTCTCCCACGCGTACGGGTGGTGTGGGGGGCTCGCTCAGCCGTCGACCGTGATGCCCATCGACCGGGCGGTGCCGGCGATGATCTTGGCGGCCTGGTCGAGGTCGTTCGCGTTCAGGTCGTTCATCTTGACCTGGGCGATCTCCCGGACCTGGGCCATGGTCACGCTGGCGACCTTGGTCTTGTGCGGCTCGCCGGAGCCCTTCTCGACACCGGCCGCCTTGAGCAGGAGCCGCGCCGCGGGCGGGGTCTTCAGCTCGAAGGAGAACGACCGGTCCTCGAAGACCGAGATCTCGACCGGCACGATGTTGCCGCGCTGGGCCTCGGTCGCCGCGTTGTAGGCCTTGCAGAACTCCATGATGTTGACGCCGTGCTGACCCAGTGCGGGGCCGACCGGCGGGGCCGGCGTCGCTGCGCCTGCCTGGATCTGGAGCTTGATGATCGCGGAGAGCTTCCGCTTCTTGGGGGGCATGTCCGTTCCTCAGTGATCGATGTGCACGCCACGCGGCCCTGCCATGCCGCGGACGTTCCTCACGGGTGCGATCAGATCTTGGAGACCTGGTTGAACCCGAGCTCGACCGGGGTCTCCCGGCCGAAGATCGAGACCAGCACCTTGAGCTTCTGGGCGTCGACGTTGACCTCGGAGATGCTCGCGGGGAGCGTGGCGAACGGGCCGTCCATGACGGTGACCGACTCGCCGACCTCGAAGTCGACCTCGATGGTGGGGGCGCCGCCGGACGAGCCGGAGCCGCCGCCGGACGCGGTCCTGCCGGCCTCGGCCTCCTTCTTGGGGGCCTCGACCTTCGGCAGCAGGAACTTCACGACCTCGTTGATCGTCAGCGGCGACGGCTTGGACGTCGCGCCGACGAAACCGGTGACGCCCGGCGTGTTCCGCACCGCGCCCCAGGACTGGTCGTTGAGCTCCATCCGCACCAGGATGTAGCCGGGCAGCACCTTGCGCTGGACCTTCTTGCGCTGCCCGTTCTTGATCTCGGTGACCTCCTCGGTGGGCACCTCGACCTGGAAGATGTAGTCCTCGACGTCCAGGGTCTGCGCCCGGGTCTCGAGGTTCGACTTCACCTTGTTCTCGTAGCCCGCGTAGGAGTGGACGACGTACCAGTCACCGGGCGCGCGACGCAGTGCGGCGCGCAGCTCCTCCTCCGGATCCACGTCCTCGGCCGGCTCCTCCGCGGCGGCGTCCGCACCGTCGGAGTCGGCGTCCCCGGAGTCGGCGTCGCCGGTGTCGTCCGCGTCCTCGGCGGTCGGGACCGTCTCGCCCTCGCCGTCCAGCGTCTCCGCCTCGGCGCCGGGGGTGCTGTCGTCGTCGGCCTCGGTGTAGTCGCCGGAGACGGCGTCCTCACCGTGCGCCGCCTCGACGTCGGCGTCCTGGACGGACTGCTCGGGCAGCGTCTCGTCGGCCGCGTTCTCGGCGACGGCGTCGATCGCGGCCTCGTCGGCCGCCTCGTCGTACGCCTTGCTGTCGGAGGTCACGTCCTACTCGCTTCCATTGTTCGGTGTCGGTCGGAGCCGGTCGGCGTTCGTACTCGCGTCAGTTGCCGAACAGCAGGGCGACGCCCTCGGCGAACGCCGAGTCCAGCACGAACACCAGCGCCACCATGATCGACACGAAGATCAGGACCGCGATGGTGTACTTCACCATCTGGCCGCGGTCGGGCCAGATCACCTTGCGGAGCTCGGCGACGACCTCGCGCAGGAACCGGGCGAGCCGGGCGAAGAGCGACGGCTTCTTCTCCTTCGTCGCCGCGGTGGCGCGGGTCGGGGTGGCACGGCCCTTGCCGGGGGTGCTCGCGGAGCCGGAGGCCCGCCGCCCACGACGGTCGGCGGCGTTGCTCGGGCGCTCCCGCCCGGGCCGCTCCGACTCGTGCTCGTCGCTCACGCGTGTCGCCCTCCGCACGTGGCGGGCGTCCGCCCGCCCTCGGTCACGTCCTCCGCTTCGGGAGAACCCTCGTCGCTTCGCCGTCCGTGCCGTCGGCCGCACCGCCGTGATCTCCGGCGGCCTGCGGCGTCGTGGCAGGGGTGACAGGACTTGAACCTGCAACCTGCGGTTTTGGAGACCGCTGCTCTGCCAATTGAGCTACACCCCTTTGCCCCGATCCACCACGTGGCGGCGGGGCGGACGCAACGGATCGTCCGGTGCGTCCGGCTGGAACGAGTGTACGCACCCGCTTCCGCGGGCCCGCACCCCGGGTCGCCTCACCCTGGGAGGACGACCTCGGCGCGGGCCCGGCCGAGCACCGTCTTCCCCTCGAAGGCCGCCTTGAGATCGACGACGGCGATCCGCTCCCCGCCCTCCTCGCGCACCTCGGCGACGGTGCCGGAGAGCTCGACGGTGGCGCCGGCGTCGTCGTCCGGGACGACGACGGGCCGCGTGAAGCGGGTGCCGTAGCTGCGGATCGCGGCCGGATCCCCGGTCCACGCGGTCAGCACGCGGCCGGCGAGGGCCATCGAGAGCATGCCGTGCGCGATCACACCGGGCAGCCCGGCGACCGCGGCGACGCGGTCGCTCCAGTGGATCGGGTTGAGGTCACCGGAAGCACCGGCGTAGCGCACCAGGTCGGCGCGGGTGACCTGCACGGTCAGCGACGGCAGCGCGTCGCCCTTGGCGCAGGCGGCGGCGGTCCGCCGGGTCAGCGGTGCACTCACGCGTCCCCCTCGCTGCCCGCGTCCTCACTGGCGGGACTGACCAGCATCGAGTGCGTGGTCGCCACCGGCTCGCCCGCCGCGTCGGTGACCTCGCAGCGCAGCGTCAACATGTGGTTGCCGGCCCGGGTGCGCAGCTCGTCGACGTGCAGCACCGTGGTGAGCTCGTCGCCGGCGACGACCGGCCTGCGGAAGGTGATCCGCTGGTCGCCGTGGACCATGCGGGTGTAGTCCCACCCGAAGGCGGGTTCCCGGAGGAAGCCCTCGATGACCGGCATCGTGAAGCAGGTCGGGAACGTCGGCGGGGCCACCAGGTCGGCGTGACCCGCGGCACGTGCCGCGTCCACGTCACGGAAGAGCGGATCGCCGTCACCGATGGCGACGGCGAACTCGCGGATCTTCTCGCGACCGACCTGGTACGGCCCGACCGGGTCCGAACTGTGCCCGACCCAGGACTGGTCGACCACTGTCAGCTCCGGGACTCGCTACGCACTCAGCGGGTCTCGCGGTGCGCCCGGTGGGTGCCGCAGTTCGGGCAGAACTTCTTGATCTCGAGCCGGTCGGGGTCGTTCCGCCGGTTCTTCTTGGTGATGTAGTTGCGGTGCTTGCACTCCTCGCAGGCCAGAGTGATCTTCGGCCGCACGTCCGTGGCCTTGGCCATCGCGGGTGCCTCCCAGCATGTCTCGTGAATGATGCGCCAACGTGGTGACGATGGCCGGACTTGAACCGGCGACACAGCGATTATGAGCCGCTTGCTCTACCAACTGAGCTACACCGTCATGCAAGAAGCCCCGCCGCATGCGGCGAGGCCCCTTGTAGAGCCCCCTTACGGAATCGAACCGTAGACCTTCTCCTTACCATGGAGACGCTCTGCCGACTGAGCTAAGGGGGCGGCAGCACCGGTGTCCCGCGGGCCCGAGGGCCTCGCTCTCACCGACGGGAAGAACTTTACACCGGGGCCCCGGGCCCCCGAACGGGGGGTCCCGGAACCCGGCTCCTGCAGGTCAACCGCCGTTCGTCACCAACTCGACTTGCGGACACCCGGCAGTGCGCCGTCGTGTGCGAGCTCGCGCAGCCGGACCCGGGACACCCCGAACTTGCGGAGGTGCCCGCGGGGGCGTCCATCGACCGAGTCGCGGTTGCGGACCCGGGTCGCGCTGGCGTCGCGCGGCTGGCGGCGCAGCTCGGCGACCGCGGCGGCCCGCTCCGGCTCCGGCGTCGACGGGCGGGCGATGAGCGCCTTGAGCTCGGCCCGCCGCTCGGCGTAGCGGGCGACGATCTCCTTCCGCCGCTCGTTCTTCGCGATCTGCCCGGTCGTGGCCATCAGACCTTCACCCCGTTCGCCCGGATCCTCGCCACCGCGGCGGAGACGCCGATCCGGTCCACCGTCCTGATCCCCTTCACCGAGAGCGTGAGCCGCACCCAGCGGTTCTCCTCGGCCAGCCAGTAGCGGCGGGTCTGCACGTTGGGGTCCCAGCGCCGGCTGGTGCGCCGGTGGGAGTGCGAGACCGACTTGCCGAAGCCCGGCTCGCGGCCGGTCAGGTCACAGCGCTTCGCCATCGCTCACCGTCCCGCGTGCGGATAGGGCAGCAGGGCCATCTCTCGCGCGTTGCGGATCGCGGTGGCCACCTGCCGCTGCTGCTGGCCGGTGAGTCCGGTCACCCGGCGGGCGCGGATCTTGCCGCGGTCGGAGATGAACGTGCGCAGCAGCGCGGCGTCCTTCCAGTCCACGTGCTCGATCCCCCGCTGCTTCAGCGGGTTGGGCTTGCGTCGCGGCGCGCGCACCGGCTTGGGACGTGCGGGCATCAGCGCTCCTCCTTGAACTCGACGTGCCTGCGCACCTTCGGGTCGTACTTGCGCAGGACCAGGCGGTCCGGGTCGTTGCGGCGGTTCTTGCGGGTCACGTAGGTCGTGCCCGTCCCCGCCGTCGAGCGCAGCTTCACGATCGGCCGGACGTCGGTCGACTTGGCCATCGCGCCCCTCCTCTCAACATGGGAATCGTTTTCGTTTACGCTACACCGGACCGTGACCACGTCCGACTCCGGGAGGAAGACATGACCGAGCTGGTGGTCCTGTGCGGGACCGAGCCCGACGGGGTGGAGCGGACGATCACGCGGATGCGCGAGCTGGACCCGGGTGTCGTCGTGCTCCACCACGACCTGCGCGACCTGGGCCGCGGTGTGGTGCACCGGCGACTGCGCGACGCGGGCCGCGACGAGCGCACCGTGCTGGAGCTCGCCCACGGCTGTGTGAGCTGCACCATCCGGGAGGACGTGCTGCCGACCCTGGCCGCGCTGGCCGGGACGGTGGACCGGGTGGTGCTGCACCTGGACCCGCGCCTGGAACCGGAGCCGGTGTGCTGGGCGCTGGGGGCGGTGGTGTTCGAGCCGCCGGGTGGCGGCGAGGCCTGCACCGCGACCGACCTCGTCGACCTGCGCGGGGTGGTGGCCGTGCTCGACCCGGACCACTGGCTGGACGACGCCACCGGGGACGCGACCCTGCCCGAGCGCGGGCTGTCCACGCTGCCCGACGACGAGCGGACCGTCGCCCAGCTCGCCGTCGGGCAGGCCGAGTTCGCCGACGTCCTGGTGCTGACCCACGCAGTCGGGCCCGGGGGCGCGGACCGGACCGCCGCCGTCCTGGACCGGCTGTGCCCGACCGCACCCCGGCTGCTCGCCGGGCGGGCCGACCACCGGGTCTTCTGCGACGGGCTCGACCCCGCGTCCCGCCGCGGCGTCCCGGGTGGCGTGCACGACCCGCTGCTGCGCGGGACACCCCCGCTGGACGCCGACAGCGGCGTCCGCACCCTGCTGTTCTCCGCGCGACGCCCGTTCCACCCGGACCGGCTGCACGACGCGATCGACAGCCTGCTCGACGGCGTCGTGCGGGCCCGCGGCCGGGTCTGGCTCGCCACCCGTCCCGACGCGGTGCTGTGGGTGGAGAGCGCGGGCGGCGGCATGCGGATCGGCCACGCCGGCGACTGGCTGGCCGGCGCCGACGAGCAGGCGTGGACCGAGGCCGGCGACCAGCGCCGGGCGCTGGCCGCCCTGGCCTGGCACCCGCGCTGGGGCGACCGCGCCCAGGACCTCGTCGCGATCTGCCACGACGCCGACCCCGACGAGATCGACGCCGCCCTGCGCTCCGCGCTGCTCACCGACGCCGAGATCGCCGCGGGCGAGGACGCCTGGGCCGCCCTGCCCGACCCGTTCGGCTGGGCCCACGACGAGCCCTGCGCCGAGTCCGAGCCCGTGGGGCCCGCCACCCTGGACGACCCCACCGTCCGTTCCGACCGAGAAGGAGACCTCTGATGGCCGTTCCCAAGCGACGGACGTCGCGATCGAACACCCGGCACCGCCGGTCGCAGTGGAAGGCGACCACACCCGACCTGGTGCCGCTCACCCTGGAGGGACGCCGTCACCTGGTGCCGCGCGCCCTCGTCCCGGCCTACCGCCGGGGCCTGCTGTCCCCGCCCGCCGGACGGGGCTGAGGGCACCCCTTACCCGCGGGCCCCGGGCGGCCCGCGGGACGGCGTGATCGCCCGATGCCCCGGGCGGCCCCTCAGCCGCAGTGTCGTCGTCATGCTGATGACGCACATCCCGATGGACCATCTCGTCGCCCTCGCCGAGCAGCGGCAGGCCCGGCTGCGGGAGGAGGCGGACCGGTACCGCACGGAGCGGCTGGCGCGCGGCGCGGCCGGCCCGTCGGTGATGGGGCGGCTGTGGCTGCGGCTGCGGGCCCGGCTCACCGCCGCCCGGCGGCCGGTCCCCCGCGGGACCACCGTCGCCGGACCGGCACCGGACCGGACACACCACCCGGCGGCACCGGACGGGCAGGTCCCGGCCGGGCCGCGTGCCTGAGCCGCGCGGACGGGCGGGTGCCGCCGTCGCGCCCCCGGGAGTGTCGGTGGCCCGTGCCACGATGCGCTCCATGACCGCGGGAGCGACCCACGGGGACGGCGCGCCCGGCCCGGACCCGGACGAACTGGTGGGCCGCGCGGACGAGCTCGCCGGTCTGCTCCGCGACCTCGACGCCGCCCGGGCAGGGCGGGCCCGCGCCGTGCTGCTCGCCGGGGAGGCGGGGATCGGCAAGTCCCGGCTCGCCACCGCACTCGGCCGGGCCGCCGCGGGGGCGGGCGCGCAGGTCGTCGTCGGGCGGTGTCTCGACGCGGGCGGCGCCGCACTCCCCTACCTTCCCTTCTCCGAGGTGCTCGACGCGCTGGCCCGGGCGGGCACCGCGCTGCGGCCGGTGCTGCACGGGCTGCTGCCCGGCGCGGCGGAGGCGCCCCGTCCCGCGACGGGTGACGGGGACTCCGGGCGCCTGCAGGTGTTCGACGCGGTGGCCGGTGCCGTGCGCGACGCGGCCGCGGCGGCGCCGCTGCTGGTCGTGCTGGAGGACCTGCACTGGGCGGACCGCTCCACCCGCGAGCTGCTCGCGTTCCTGCTCGCCCGGCTGGGCTCGCAACGGCTGCTGGTGCTGGGCACCTACCGCTCCGACGACCTGCACCGCAGGCACCCGCTGCGCTCGTCGCTGGCCGAGCTCGTCCGGCTGCCCGCCGTCCGGCGGGTCGAGCTGGGCCCGCTCACACCCGACGCCGTGCTGGCCCTGGTCCGGGCCCGGGCGGCCACCGGGGGTGTCGACGAGGCCACCCTGCGCCGGATCGCCGCCCGCAGCGAGGGCAACGCCTTCTACGCCGAGGAGCTGGTCGCGGCGGGGTCCGACGGCCTGCCGGGCGGCCTGGCCGACGTGCTGCTCACCCGGCTGGACCGGCTCGGCGGACCGGCGCGCGAGGTGCTGCGGGTGGCGTCGCTGGCCGAGCGGAGCATCCCCCACGACCTGCTGCGCGACGCGTCCGAGCTGTCCGCGGCCGAGCTGGAGGCGGGGCTGCGGGAGGCGGTCTCGCACCACCTGCTCGTCCCGGACCCGGCGCCGGGCGCGGAGTCCTACGCCTTCCGGCACGCCCTGCTCCGCGAGGCCGTCCACGACGACCTGCTCCCGGCCGAACGGGTCCGGCTGCACGCCCGGCTCACCGCGCTGCTCGCCGGCCGGGAAGACGACCCCGGGGTGGCCGCCGCGCTCGCCCGGCACGCGCTGGCCGCGCACGACCTGCCGCGGGCGCTCGCGGCGTCGGTGCGTGCCGCCGAGGAGGCCCACCGGCGGCACGGACCGGCCGAGATGCTGGCCCACGCCGAGCGGGCACTGGAGCTGTGGTCCGCCGTCGAGGACCCCGAGCGGCTCACCGGGGTCTCCGAGAGCGCGCTGACCCGGGAGGCGGCCTGGGCGGCGAGCGCCTCGGGCGACCCGGAACGGGGCATCGCCCTCGGGGCCCGCGCGGTCCGGGTCGCCGACCTCGGCGAGGATCCACACGCCAGGGCCGAAACGCGCCGGCACTACGCGATGCGGCTGCTCGACAGCGGAGCCCGGGTGGACGCGGCGGTGGCCGCGGCCACCGAGGCCGTCGAGCTGCTGGCCGGGGGCCCGCCCGGCACGGAGCCGGCCTGGGCGCACGCCGTGCTCGCGCGGGCGCACCTCAACGCCGACCACGACGAGCCCGCCTGGTCGCACGCCCGCGCGTCGCTGGCGGTGGCCCGTGCCGTCCACGACACCGCACCGCCCGCGGAGGGGTCGGCCGCGTACCGCGACCTCAGCGCGGTCTGCGCGGACGCCCTCATCACCCTGGCCTTCTGCGCCCGGATGGAGGGGGACCCGCAGGCGGCCCGGGACCGGCTCGCCGGGGCGTCCTCGCTGGCCGCCGCGTCCGGGAACCGGGTCGTCGAGCTGCGGACGGTGTGGAACCGCGGGGTGTCGTTCATCGAGGACGGCCTGCTCGACGCCGCCGCGGACGAGCTCGCCGAGGGGGCCCGCCGGGCCGCCGCGTACGGCCTGCTCTGGGGCGGGTACGGCCTGGAGTTCCGGATCGCGCAGGTCCGCGTCGACGTCCAGCGCGGGGAGTGGGACGCCGCCGTCCGGACCGCCGGGGACGTCGACCCCACGCTCCCGCTGCGCGTCACCGGGCAGCTGGCGGTGGCGGGGGCGCTGGTCGGCGTGGCCCGCGGCGACCTCGACGGCGCCGAGGAGCTGCTCTCCGTGCTGGCCACCGAGCCACCGGTGCACGACCAGGCCGCGCTGCTGCAGGGCGTCGTCGGGGCCGAGTCGGCGCGCTGGCGGGGCGACGCGGCCCTGGCCGCGGACCGCGTCGCCACCGCGCTCGGGGTGCTGCGGGCGGAGTACCCGCACCACCTCGGCGAGCTGGCGCTGTGCGCACTGGGCGCAGCGGCCCGTGCCGACCTCGCA
>NZ_JAMXSG010000029.1:0-31851 GCF_024124365.1 Pseudonocardia sp. McavD-2-B | reverse complement strand
CCTGACCGGCGCCCGGGTCGTGGCGGTGGACACCCGCGCCGCGGCGCTCGACCTCGCCCGCGAGTGCGGCGCACACGCCGTCTGCGGGCCGGCCGAGGTGGCCTCCGTGGTGGACGTCGTCTCCGACGGGCGCGGCGCCGACGTCGTGCTGGACTTCGTCGGCGCCCAGACGACCCTGGACGGGGCCGGGCCGCTGCTGCGCACCGCGGGCGAGCTGGTGGTCGTCGGCGGGGCGGGTGGCGTGCTGCCGGTGAGCAAGCCGGGGCCGCTGCCGTCCGGGGCCCGGCTGCGCCTGCCGTTCTGGGGGTCGCGCGACGAGCTGGTCACGACCGTCGGTCTGGCCCGGGAGGGCCGGATCCGCTCCCGGACGACCACCTACCCGCTCTCCGACGTGGCCCGCGCGCTGGACGACCTGCGCGCCGGGCGGGTGCTCGGGCGGGCCGTGCTCGTGCCCGACCGGCCCGGGCCGGACCCCGCCACCGGTCAGCGGGCCGACCACCCGCCGTCGACCACCAGCTCCGACCCGGTCGTGTAGCCGGCCTCGCGGCTCAGCAGGAACGCGACCGCGGCGGCGACCTCCTCCGGCCGCCCCAACCGACCCATCGGGGTGTTCGCCAGCATCGCCCGGTGCCGGTCGGTGCCGGCGAAGCGACCGAGGAGTTGGTCGGTGCCGACGAAGCCGGGGACGACCGCGTTGACCCGCACCCCGGCCGCGGCCCAGTGCAGAGCGGCGTTGCGGGTCATCGACCGGACCGCCCCCTTGGCCGCGGCGTAGGCGAAGCTGTTGCCGAGGCCGCCCGTGGTGCCCAGGATCGACCCCACGTTGACGATCGAGCCCCCGCCGGACCGCTCGATGACCGGCCCGCAGTACCGCATGCCCAGCCACGTGCCGAGCTGGTCGACGGCCACCACCTCGTCCCACCGCGTGCGGGACTCGTCGACCACGGTGCCCGGGCTGCCGATCCCGGCGTTGTTCACCAGCCCGGTGAGCGGCCCCGCGCCGGCCACGACGCGCTCCCAGTCGCTCTCCGAGGAGACGTCGAGCGCCGCCGTCCGGGTCCGGCCGCCCAGACGCCCGGCGAGCGCGATGCAGCCGGCCTCGTCGACGTCGGTCAGCACGACCTCCGCACCCTCGCCGACCAGCCGTTCGGCGACGGCCGCGCCGAGACCACCGGTCGCCCCGGTCAGCAGCACCGTCGAGCCCTCGAACCGACGCTCGGTCATCCGTTCCCTCCACACACTTGACACACAACCTGAACTGATATTGGTTCAAGGTATGCTCATCGACGAGGCACTGTCCACCACCCGAGCCGTGCGCCGGAGGCTGGACGCCACGCGCGACGTCCCGGTCGCACTCGTCCGGGAGTGCGTCGAGCTGGCGATGCAGGCCCCGGCCGGGTCGGCGGTGGCCCGGTCGCGGTTCGTGGTGGTCCGGGACCCGGAGCGGCGGCGTGCGGTCGCCCGGATCTACTCCGAGGTCTACCGCGACAGCTACCGGGAGTCGGCCGGGTACATCGGCCGGGTCTCCCGCGCCGACCCCGCCGAACAGCGGATGCAGGAGCGGACCGCGCGCTCGGCCGACGCCCTCGAGCGCGCCCTGCACGAGGTCGGGACGATCGTGATCGGCTGCCTGGACGGGGCACGACTGGACGGTGCGGCGGCGATGACGAGCAGCTCGCTGCTCGGCGGGGTGCTCCCGGCGATGTGGAGCTTCATGCTGGCCGCCCGCGCCCGCGGCCTCGGCACCTGCTGGACGACGATGCACCTGGCCCGAGAACGGGACGTCGCCGAGATCCTGGACATCCCCTTCGAACGGGTGCAACAGGTCTGCCTCACGCCGCTGGCGTTCACCGTCGGAACCGACTTCCGGCCGGCCGTCCGCCCCGGACCCGACGAGGTCGTGCACTGGGACGGCTGGAACACGGGCCGATCAGGTCCGGAACCGGTCCGAGGGCTGCTGGACCCCGACCGGCCGGACCCGACCCCTTGACACGACCGGATCGGTCACGCAACCTTAACTGAGTTCAATTCAACTACGGAGGACGGCATGACGGTCGAGGACGACATCCAGTTCGAGCGTGACGGTCACGTGGCGCGGATCTGGCTCAACCGCCCCCACAAGCGCAACTGCATCACGGTCCCGATGCTGCACCGGCTCGACGAGATCATCACCGAGATCGAGGCGGACCCGGAGCTGCGGGTGGCCGTCGTGCGCGGGCGCGGCAACACCTTCTCCTCCGGCTTCGACCTCGACAGCCTGCAGGCGGACTTCATCGGGACGAGCACCGCGATGGACGTCGCCGTCGTCTCGGCGAAGGTCTGCGACCGGCTCTACAACATGTCCACGCCGTCGGTGGCGGTCCTGGAGGGCTACGTCACCGCGGGCGGGTTCGAGGTCATGATCTCGTGCGACTTCGCGATCGCCGAGGACACCGCGCAGATCGGTGACTTCCACATCCGCCGCGCCCTGTTCGGCGGCGCCGGCCCGATCTACCGGCTGCCGCGGATGCTCGGCATCCGCAAGACCAAGGAGCTGATGCTCACCGGCAAGCTGCTCAGCGGCACCGAGGCCGCCGACTTCGACCTGGTGAACGCCAGCGCTCCCGCGGACGAGCTCGACGCGACCGTGGAGGAGTTCATCAGCCACCTGACGGACAAGAGCCCGTTCCAGATGAAGCTGACCAAGATGGCGGTCGACCGCGGCCTCGACGCCGACATCGCGTCCCTCATGGTGCTCGAGCACCTCGCGGTCGGCGTCACCCTGAACTCCGACGACGCCGCCGAGGGCGTCGCCGCGTTCCTGGAGAAGCGCGAGCCCAAGTGGACGGGCCGCTGACCCGCACGCGAGTGGTGTCGGCGGTCCGGCGCACCGCGCTGGTCGTCGGCGCCCGTGTCCCGGTGGACCGACCTCGAGGAGGAGGACAGCGATGCCCCGGACCCACACCCCGGCGGACGCCGATCCGCAGCTCGCCGCCCGGGTGCGCGCCGAGCTCGGCGCGGGCGCCGCAGGCCCCCTGACGGCGCTCGAGGGCGGCCGCTCGGGCCTGACCTACCGCATCGACGCCGGCGGGATGCCGCTGGTGGTCAAGGCGGTGCCGCCCGGCCGCGAACCGGTCGGGCGCCACGACGTCCTGCGCCAGTCCCACGTGCTCTCGGCGCTGGCCGGCAGCGGGGTACCGGTGCCGGCCGTCGTCGCCCGCGGCGACGAGGCACCGGCCTGGTTCGCGATGGAGTTCGCGCAGGGTACGGCGTCCGAGCCCGTCCTCGAGCCGTCCGACACCGATCACGTGCTCGGCCGGCTGCGGATGCTCGCGGCCGCGCGTGTCCTCGGGGCGCTGCACGCCGTCCCGGTCGACCGGCTCGTCGCGGGGGTCGTCCGGGCCGGCGGCGTCCGGCCCGAGGTCGCCGGGCCGGCCGACGAGCTCGCCCGCTGGACGCGGACGATGCACGCGGTCCCGGCCGGGATCCGCCCGGGAGCGGCGGAGCTCCTCGAACGGCTCGCCGCGACCGTGCCCGAGCCCGCTCCCCCGGTGCTCGTGCACGGCGACTTCCGGCTCGGCAACCTCCTGTGCACCGGCACCACGCCCACCGCGCTGGTGGACTGGGAGATCTGGGGGCTGGGCGACCCGCGCGTCGACCTCGGCTGGTTCGGGGTGTTCACCGACGGCGCGCTGTTCCCGGGCGTCGGCGGTGTCGTCTCGGGCCTCCCGGACGAGGACGAGCTCGACGACGCCTACCGGGCCGCCCGCGGCGACGACGGCGGCACCGCCGCCGGCACGACCTGGTTCCGCGCGCTCGGGCGGCTGAAGATGGCCGCGATCATGGGGCACAACCTGCGCCGGCACCGCGAGGGCCGCCACCACGACCCGGTCCAGGAGCAGCTGCCGCCCACGATCCGTGCGCTCATCGGCTCGGCCGCCGCCCTGCTCGACCGGAGCCCGTCGTGACCGCCGAGGGCCGGGCCCCCGCCCCGGCGGAGCTGTTCGACCTGACCGGCCGGACCGCCGTCGTCACCGGGGCGTCCTCCGGGCTGGGCGCACGGTTCGCGCGCGTGCTCTCCGCGGCGGGCGCGACCGTCGTCGTCGCCGCGCGGCGGGCCGGGCGCCTGGCCGAGGTCGCCGACGGCGACGACCGCCTGCACCCGGTGGTCGCCGACGTCGCCGACGGGGCCGACCGGGAGAACCTGATCGAGGCGGCGCGGGCGCTCGGCTCGGGGACGGTCGACGTCCTGGTCAACAACGCCGGCGTCGAGGGCTCCGGCCCGCCGGCCGAGGAGACCGCCGCCGGTTTCGCCGGGGTGCTGGACACCAACCTCGTCGCCCCCTTCCACCTGTCCCAGCTCGCCGCCCGGCACCCGGGGTCGGACGGCCTGTCCATCGTGAACATCGGCTCGGTGCTCGGGCTCGTGTCGGCCGCGCCGCTCGGCGGTGCGAGCTACGCCGCCTCCAAGGCCGGGCTCCTCGGGCTCACCCGCGAGCTCGCCGGCCACTGGGGCCGCGACCGGGTCCGGGTCAACGCGCTGGCCCCGGGCTGGTTCGCGACCGAGATGAACACCGACCTGTTCGCCGACGAGCGGTCCGTCCGCTGGATCGGGAGGAACACGATGCTGCGACGTCCAGGACGTCTGCACGAGCTCGACACCGCCCTGCTGTTCCTGGCGACGCCGGCGAGCTCCTACCTGACCGGTCAGGTCCTGACCGTCGACGGGGGGTGGACCGCCCGATGACGCCGACCGCCCCGCCGAGCCGCGCGGAGCTCGAGGAGTTCCGTCGTACCGCCCGCGCCTGGGTCGCCGGGCACCTGCCCCCGCGCCGCGAGCGCCACGACCGCTCGGTGGCCGTGTTCCACGATCTGCCGCACGAGCAGGAACGGGCCCTGATCGCACGCGTCCAGGACTGGACGCGGACCCGGTACGACGCCGGGTACGGCGCCCTGACCTGGGCGGTCGAGGACGGCGGCGCCGGGCTCAGCGACCTGCACGAGGAGGTGTTCGCCGAGGTCGAGCGCGAGTTCGAGACCCCGGGCCAGCACGAGCTCACCTCGGTCAGCACCGCACTCGTCGCCCCGACCGTGCGCCTGTTCGGCACGCCGGCCCAGCGCGAGCTGCTGGTCACCCCGCTGCTGCGCGGCGACGAGCTGGCCTGCCAGCTGTTCTCCGAGCCCTCGGCGGGCTCCGACCTCGCCGGGCTCGGCACCCGGGCCGTCCGCGAGGGCGACGGCTGGGTCGTCAACGGGCAGAAGGTCTGGAGCTCGGGGGCGCAGTTCGCCGGCTGGGGCGAGCTGATCTGCCGTACCGACCCCGACGCCGTCAAGCACCGCGGCCTCACCGCGTTCCTGCTCCCGATGGACACCCCCGGCGTCGAGGTCCGGCCGCTGCGCCAGATGTCGGGCGGGACGTCGTTCTGCGAGGTGTTCCTCGACGACGTCCGCATCCCCGACACGCTGCGCCTCGGCGAGGTCGGCGGCGGGTGGGGCGTCACCCTGGCCACCCTGGGTTTCGAACGCGGCCACTCGGGCGCGAACGCCGACCTCGGCGGCGGGTTCGCCGACCTGCTCGGCGACGCGCGGGCGCTGGGCCGGACCGACGATCCCGACGTCCGCCGGATCCTCGGCGAGGTCTGGGTCGCCGAGCGGATCGCCGAGCTCTCCGCCCAGCGCGACCGCGAGGCCCGGCTGGCCGGCACCGACGTCGGAGCCGTCGGCTCGCTGCGCAAGCTCGTCTGGGCCCAGCGGCTGGCGCTCGTGTCCGACGCCGCCGCGCAGGTCCTCGGCCCGAGGCTGGTCGCCGACGCCGGGGACGGCACCCACCGCTGGGTGGAGCACGTGCTCGGCGCACCGGGCTACCGGATCGCCGGGGGCTCCGACGAGGTGCAACGCACGATCATCGCCGAGCGGCTGCTCGGCCTCCCGCCGGAACCCCGCGCCGACCGCGGCGTGGCATGGAAGGACGTCCCCCGATGAGCACCACCGCGACGGGCAGCACCGTCACCGAGGCCGTCGCACGGGCCCGCGCCGCAGGCGCCCCGCTGACCGGGCGGAGGGCGCTGGTCACCGGCGGCTCACGCGGCCTGGGCCGGGAGATCGCCATCGCGTTCGCCGCCGCGGGTGCGGACGTCGCGATCGTCTCCCGGAAGAAGGACGCCTGCACCGGGCTGGCCGCCGAGCTGGCCGAGGCCACCGGGCGGCGGGTGACCGGGCACGGCGCGCACGTCGGCGAGTGGGACCGGCTGGACGGTCTGCTCGACGAGGTCGAGGACGGCCTCGGGCCGGTCGACGTCCTGGTCAACAACGCCGGGATCGCGCCGGTGTACCCGAGCCTGCACGGCGTCACCGAGGAGCTGTTCGACAAGATCGTCTCGGTCAACCTCAAGGGCCCGTTCCGGATGATGGCCGTCGCCGGCAGGCGGATGGCCGCACGGGGCGGCGGCGCGATGCTGAACATCTCCTCCATGGCCTCGGGCCGCCCCACCGCCGGCGACCTCCCCTACGCCGCGGCCAAGGCTGCGCTCAACACGCTCACCGCGGGGTTCGCCCAGGAGTACGGCCCGACGGTCCGGGTCAACACCATCGTGGCCGGGCCGTTCCGCACCGACATCAGCGCCTCCTGGGACATGGCGGCCGTCGACGAGATGGCCCGGAGCTGGCCGTCGCGGCGGGTCGGCGAGCCGTCCGAGATCGTGGGCGCCGCGCTCTACCTGTGCGGGCCCACGGCGAGCTACACGACGGGCAGCCTGCTGGCCGTCGACGGCGGACGGCTGGCCGCGCCGTGACGTTCGTGGACGACGGGCTGCTGACCGACACCCCCGACGGCCCGGCGCTGCTGGGCAGCCGGTGCACCGACTGCGGGGCCCACACCTTCCCCCGCCAGACCGGCTGCCCGCGCTGCTCCGGCGCCCGGATGGCCGACGTGCCGCTGCACCGCACGGGGACCCTGTGGACCTGGACCGTGCAGGGGTTCCGCCCCAAGCCGCCCTACACCGGGACCGCGGGCCACGAGCCCTACGGCGTCGGCTACGTCGAGCTCGACGGGCAGCTGCTGGTCGAGGCCCGCCTCACCGAGTCCGACCCGGCCCGGCTGCGGATCGGCATGCCGATGGAGCTCGCGATCGTCCCGTTCCGGCAGGCCGACGACGGACCGACGCACACCTTCGCCTTCGCCCCCGCGGGAGACCTCTCATGACCGGAGTCGCGATCATCGGGGCCGGGATGCACCGGTTCGGCCGCACCGAGGGCGTCCCGGGGCGGGCGCAGGCCGTGCACGCCGCGCGCGCGGCGCTCGCCGACGCCGGCCTCCGGTTCTCCGACATGGGTTTCGGCTTCGGGGGCTCGCACTCGGCCGGCGACGCCGACACCCTCGTGTCCGAGCTCGGGCTCACCGGCCTGCCGTTCATCAACGTCCACAACGGCTGCGCGACCGGTGGCTCCGCGCTGATCGCCGCCCAGGCCGCGATCGCCTCCGGGGCGCACGACCTCGGCATCGTCATCGGCTTCGACAAGCACCCCCGGGGCGCGTTCGACACCGACCCGGCCGACCACGGCATCGGCTCCTGGTACGGCGAGACCGGGCTCATGGTGACCACCCAGTTCTTCGGGATGAAGATCCAGCGCTACCTGCACGAGCACGACATGGAGCCGGACCTGCTCGCCCTGGTCGCGGAGAAGGCGTTCCGCAACGGGGCCGCCAACCCGATGGCCTGGCGCAGGAAGGAGCTCGACGCGGCCGAGATCGCCGCCTCGACGATGATCTCCGACCCGCTAACCCAGTACATGTACTGCTCGCCGGGCGAGGGTGCGGTCGCGCTGGTGCTGTGCCGGGCCGACCGGGCCCGCGAGCACACCGACCGCCCGGTGTTCCTGCGCGGCGCGGCGTTCCGCAGCCGGCGCTACGGCTCGTTCGAGGTCTTCTCCCCGTGGCTGGCGACCGACCGCGCCGACTCCCCCACCGTCGAGGCCGCCCGTGCCGTGTTCGAGCAGGCCGGCATCGCCCCGTCCGAGGTGGACCTCGCGCAGGTGCAGGACACCGAGTCCGGGGCCGAGCTGATGCACATGGCCGAGACCGGGCTGTGCGCCGACGGCGAGCAGGACGAGCTCATCCGGTCCGGGGCGACCGCGGTCGACGGCCGGCTGCCGGTCAACACCGACGGCGGCTGCCTGGCCAACGGGGAGCCGATCGGGGCGTCGGGCCTGCGGCAGGTGCACGAGAACGTGCTGCAGCTGCGCGGCGAGGCCGGCCCCCGACAGGTCCCGGGCGGGCCGCGGGTCGGGTTCACACACGTCTACGGGGCACCGGGCATCTCCGCCTGCACGGTGCTCACACGCTGAGGAGGACCAGGTATGTCGTGGGGTTTCGAGTCCGACGAGGCATGGCAGGCCGAGCTCGACTGGGTCGAGACGTTCGTGCGGGAGCAGGTCGAGCCCGTCGACCAGGTGGTCGAGCACGCGTGGAACCCGCGTGACCCGGTCCGCAACGCGCTGATCAGACCGCTGCAGCAGCAGGTCCGGGAGCGCAAGCTGTGGGCCTGCCACCTCGGTCCGGAGCTCGGCGGCGAGGGCTACGGGCAGCTGCGTCTCGCCCTGCTGAACGAGAAGCTGGGCCGGACCCACTCCGGACCCGTCGTGTTCGGCTGCCAGGCCCCGGACTCGGGCAACGCCGAGATCCTCGCGCACTACGGCACCGACCACCTGAAGCGGACCTACCTCGACCCGCTGGTCGAGGGCGACATCGTGTCCTGCTTCTCGATGACCGAGCCGCACGGCGGGTCCGACCCGACCGGGTTCCGGACCACCGCCCGGCTCGACGGCGACGAGTGGGTGGTCAACGGCGAGAAGTGGTTCTCCAGCCACGCCCTGTTCGCCGAGTTCCTCATCGTGATGGCGGTGACCGAGCCGGACGCGCCGCCGCACCGGTCGATGTCGATGTTCGTGGTCCCGGCCGACGCGCCGGGCCTGGAACGGGTGCGCGACGTGTCGGTGTGGGGACACGACGAGCCGGTCGGCACCCACCAGTACCTGCGCTACACCGACGTGCGGGTACCGGCCGAGAACCTGCTCGGCGGGCGGGGCGAGGGGTTCGCCGTCGCCCAGACCCGGCTCGGCGGCGGCCGCATCCACCACGCGATGCGCACCGTCGGTCTGGTGCAGTCGGCCTTCGAGATGATGAAGCGCCGTGCGGTGTCGCGCAGCAGCAAGGGCACGCGCCTGGCGGACAAGCAGCTGGTCCAGGAGATGATCGCCGACTCGTGGATCCAGCTCGAGCAGTTCCGGCTGCTCGTGCTGCGCACCGCGTGGCGGATCGACCGCTACGACGACTACAAGCGGGTCCGGGCCGACATCTCGGCGGTCAAGGCCGCGATGCCGAAGGTCCTCGCCGACATCGCCGGGCGGGCCATCCAGATCCACGGGTCGCTGGGGATCTCCCAGGAGCTCCCGTTCGGCAAGTGGGTCATGGAGTCGTTCCACATGGGACTGGCCGACGGAGCCACCGAGGTCCACAAGATCAACCTCGCGCAGGCGCTGCTGCGCGGGACCGAGCCCGACGACGGCCTCTTCCCGCCCTACATCCGCCCGACGCTGCAAGCCCGGGCCCGCGAGCGCTTCGCCGACGTGCTCGCCGAGGTCGCCGACGACGCCGAGCCCGTCCGATGACCGCGGCGCCGACCCCGGCCCCGGCCCGGGCTCCGACCCCGACCCTGACCCCCGACGGTGACGCCGAGGCGCTGCGGGAGGTCGTCCGCGACTTCCTCGCCCGCCACGGCGACGCCGACGGGGTCCTGCACGGCCGCCCGGCCGGCCCCGAGGAGCGGCGGACGGTCTGGCGGCGGTTCGCCGGGGAGCTCGGCGCCGCGGGCCTCGACGTCCCGGAGCGCCTCGGCGGTGCCGGCGCGGGGTTCCGCGAGGTCGCCGTCGTCGCCGAGGAGATGGGCCGCTCGCTGGCCCGCCTCCCCTGGTTGTCGACGTCGGTGACGGCGCTGGGTGTGCTGGCCGGGACCGGCGAGGACGAGCTGATCGGGCGGCTGGTGTCGGGCGGGACGACGGCGGCCGTCGCGGTGCACGACGCGTCGGCCGACGCCCCGGCGCGGGCCGTCCGGACCCCGGACGGCTGGCGGGTGACCGGTCGCAAGGACCTGGTCGTCGACGGGGCCGAGGCCGACGTCCTGCTGGTCGCCGCGTGCTCGCCGGACGGGCCGGTCGTGCTCGCGGTCGACGCCGGGTCCCCCGGGACCACGGCCGCCGGGGTCCGCGCGCTCGATCCGACCCGGCCGCTCGCCGAGGTCGGTCTGGACGAGAGCCCGGCCCGGCTCGTCGCGGGCCCCGACACCGCCGCCGCGGTCCTGTCCAGGGCCCGTCACCGCACCCTCGCCGCGCTGGCCTGCGAGCAGACCGGCGGGACCGGCGCGGCCCTGGACATGGCCGTGCGGCACGCGTGCGACCGCGTGCAGTTCGGCCGGCCGATCGGGACCTTCCAGGCGGTGAAGCACCGGTGCTCGGACATGCTGGTCCAGCTCGAGGCGGCCCGGTCGGCGTCGCTCTGGGCGGCGGCCTGCGCGGCGGACGACGAGGCCGCCCTCCCGATCGCCGCCCGCACCGCCGCGCTGGTCTGCGGCCGGGCGTACACGTGGGTGGCGGCCGAGAACGTCCAGGTGCACGGTGGCATCGGGTTCAGCTGGGAGCATCCGGCCCACCTGCACGTCCGGCGGGCCGCGACCAGCCGGGTGCTGCCGGACGGCGAGCCCGCCGGCGCCGCGGCCCTGCTCGACGAGGTGCTCGGTGCCGCGCGGACGTGACCCGAAGCCGGTTCGGGCGAACGGCTACGCTGGCGCGACCGCCACGCGAAAGGGGCCCGACGATGAGCATCGCCGCGCTCACCGAGCCCGACGACGGTCCCCGCTCGAAGCGGCCGGCCATCCTCGCGGCCGCCGTCGAGTGTTTCGGGGAGGTCGGCTTCGAGGCCACCCGGTGGTCCGAGGTCGCCACCCGGGTGGGCATCGGCCAGCCCGCGCTCTACCACTACTTCGAGTCCAAGACGCACTGCCTGCTGACGATCATGCGGCTGGGCCTGCGCAACTCCGACGAGGCGTTCCGGGCCGCGGTCGCCGAGTCGTCGACGGCGCACGACGGGTTGCGCGCGGCGGTGCGGGCGGCCTTCGAGGTCCCACCGCAGGAGGTGCAGCAGAACCGGATCCTGCAGGCGAACATCGCGCTGCTGGCCGGTCGCCGCTCCTCGGAGCGGGAGGAGGCCGAGCGCCAGGCGTGCCGCAAGCTCGTGGCGCGCATCGAACGCAACTGGGCCGACCTCGTGCAGCACGGCATCGACCGGGGCGAGTTCGCCCGGCACGACCCGCTGATGATGGCGCGCAGCCTGCTCGGCCTGGTCGTGAGCGTCTGGCGGTGGTACCGCCCGGACGGCTCGCTGGAGCTGCCGGCGATCGCCGGGTTCATCGGGGGCTGTTGCGTCCGCATGGTCGACGAGGGGCCCTCCGGGTCCTGAGGCCGAGCACCGGCCGACGGTCTTGTCCCGCCCGGGACCGGGCCGTATGGTCGTACTGAACTGAATTCAAGTCATTGCTTCGCTGCATCACATCCCCTCGTCGGAGAGGACGGTCGCATGGTCATCGTCGACTACTACTCCCGGTTGGACGGGGCCGAGCCGCTCAGCGGGCTCGACCTGGTCGAGCCGGACATCGAGTTCCTGATCGCGCTCCCGGGCGGGGAGGTGACGGGGTCCGGGCGTGCCGACCTCGCCGCCTACATCTCCGGTCGTCCACCCGTCGGACGCCGTCACGGGGTGCTCCGGAGTTCGGTCGACGGCGACCTCGAGATGGTGTACGGCGTCGTGACCGAACAGGACGGTCGCCGGACCGGGGCGTTCTCCGGGGTCGCGCTCGTCTCACCGGGCGGGTTGATCTCCCGCTACCAGGTCTTCTTCCACCCGAGCTTCTCCCTGTATCCGCAGCCGGAGGTGGCGGCGTGAGCGCAGCGACTCGGAGCGTGCTGTCCCGCTGGTTCGGCACCATCGACTCCGACACCCCGGAGCGGATCCTCGACCTGATCGCACCGGGGTTCCGGTTCTCGATCGTGTTCGGCACCGGCGGCGGGGCCGCCACCGACTTCCACGGTGGGCGCGCCGAGCTGGAGGGCTACCTCGACCAGCGCGAGAAGGGCGTACTGACCCACCACGTCCTGTCCGAGGCCGTCGTCGGCCGGGACGAGCTGGTCCTCGGCCAGGCCCGGCGCGCCGGCGCCTTCGAGTCGACCTTCGTCGCCTCGGCCCGGCTCGACGCCGACGACCGGGTCGCGGCCCTGATGATCGGTCGCTCGCCGCAGCTGGACATCGAGTCGATCTGAGCCGGCGGCACCGCCGGCCATTGCGCAAGGAGGCGTCATGTTCAATCTCGTCCTGCTCGCCGCTCGTCCACCGGAGTGGACCCACGACGAGTTCATCACCTGGTGGCGCGGCGAGCACGCGGAGATGACCTACCCGCTGCCCGGCCTGCGCGCGTGGCGCCACACGGCCGTGAGCAGCGCACTGGAGGAACGCTCCGAGGGTTGGGACGGGTTGTCGGTCCTGAGCTTCGACGACGAGGAGTCGGCCCGGGCGGCCCTCGCCAGCGACGAGTGGAAGGCCGCCGTGGCACACGTCGGGTCCATGCGGGGCAGGCGGATCGCCCTGCTCGGCGACGAGCGCGAGATGGTGCAGGGCTGAGATGCGCGCGCTGGTCACCGAACTGGACCGCCGGGCCGGGGCCGACCCCGGCCAGGTCGTCGCGATCGACGGCGCCGGCCCGCACGACCTCGCGACCACCCTCGCGGCGGCTGGGGAGCTCGCCGAGGTGCTGGCGGGCTGCACCGGCCCGCGCCCGACCGTCCTGCTCCAGGCCGAGAACACCTGGCGGACCGTGGTCTGTGCCCTCGCCGTCGGACGGGTGGACGGCACGCTCGCCCTGCTGAGCGGCCACGCGACCGCGCCGGAGTTCGCCGCGGCGCAGGAGGATCTGGACCCGGACGTCGCGATCACCTCACCCCGGAGTGCCTCGACCTGGGACACCGGCTCGGTGGGGCCTGCCCGGGTCACGGTGCTGGACGGGTGGACCCTGACCGGCCGGGTGGAGACCCGGCCGGGCCGGTGGGGCGACGGCGTGGTGATCGGCCTGACCTCCGGGTCGACCGGCCGTGCGAAGGGGGTGGTCCAGACCGAGGCGGCGTTGCGCTACGCCGGGCGTGCCACCGTCGAGGCGGTCGGCCTGCGGGCGGGCGATCCGGTCGGCGCCCTCGTCCCTCTGTCCTCGGCCGCAGCCGTCTGCTTCGGGCTCTACCTGCCGCTCATGCTCGGCGGACCGATCCTGCTCGCCGAGCGCTGGAGCCCGTCGGAGGCCGTGGAGCTCCTGGCCGCGCACGGGGCCCGGTGGACGATGTGCGTGCCCACGATGGCGTTGCAGATGGGCATGCAGGCCCCCGAGGCCGGGATGTTGTCGGCGATGACGGCCATGACCGTCGGCGGCGGCCCGATGGACCGCGGTGCTCTCGCCCGTGCGGAGCAGCGGCTGGGCACCCGGTTCCTGCGGGTGTTCGGCATGTCCGAGTGCCTGGGCCACACGACGTCCTCGCCGTCGGACCCCGAGGAGGTGCGGCTCGGGACCGACGGTGTGCCGTTCCCGGGGACCCACCTGCGCGTGGTCGACGCCGACGGAGCCGGGGTCCCGGCGGGCACGGTCGGGCGCGCCCAGGTCCGAGGCCCGTCGTTGTTCGCCGGGTACGCCGGGGCGGGCAGGCTCGCACCCCCCGACCTGACCGCGGACGGCTACCTCACGACCGGCGACCTGATGTCCGTCGACGCCGACGGCCGGGTGTCGGTGCGGGGCCGGGAGAAGGACATCATCATCCGCGGCGGGCGCAACATCGACATCCACGAGGTGGAGAGCGCGCTCGCCCGGCACCCGTCGGTCGAGCAGGTGTGCGTGGTGCCCGTCCCGGACGACGTCCTCGGCGAACGTGTGGCAGCCCTGCTCGTGACGTCACGGCCCGGCATCGACCTCGAGGCCGTCCGGGCGCATCTGGACGCCGAGGGGCTGGCGAAGGGCAAGTGGCCCGAACACGTGCTCGTCGTGGACGCCCTGCCCCAGAACCGGGTGGGAAAGCTGTCGCGTCCGGAGGCGACCCGCCTGGCGTGTCGGCTCGCGACCCCGGCAGCGAGCTGACGGGCGCCTGCCCACGCCTCGTTCTCGGGAACCCTCCCGAGCGACATCCGGACCATTGCCGGCATGGATCGAGCAGAATCACGCACAAGCATCAGGACCGCCGGGCCCCTCCCAGGTCCAGGACCGGCGATGACCGGTCGCCGCTGACCGGGTACCGCGTAGACGTCCCCCTCCCTCGTCGGGGACCGGATCGTCAGCGGAGGACGGCGGCGCTCCCCTCGCGGTAGGTCGTGACCGCGGACTCGGGGAACCGGGTCGCGAACTTCGACGAGTCGGATGGGGCGTGGTGGCCCGCACACGTGCCCCCTCGTGCACGTGTGCGAGCCACTGTGGCAGGGACGGCCGGCGCCGATCACCAGGACGTCGGTGCGGCTCCTGTCCGGGGCCGACGGGATGCCGGACCAGACGCCGGTCGTCTCCCCGGTCGGTGGGGTGTCACGAGGTGGAGGTGCGAGCTAGAGCGAGGTCCAGATGGTCTCGGCGTCGACGATGCGGTGGTGCCGCCAGGTGACTGCTCGTTCCACGGCGGCGGCGACACCGGCGACCGTGAGGGTCCCGAGCAGCCAGCCGGGCAGGAGCACCGGTGAGGTGAACGTCCCGACCCGGTCCGCCACCTCCGGGATCGAGGTGACCATCTCGAGCCATACGGGTGTGGCGAGGACGAGATTGACCAGCAGGATCACTACGGCGGTGACGGCGATCGCCCGGCTCGTACGCGGGCGGTCCCGGGTCAGGGCTGCGCGCCGGTGCTCCAGGGTCCCCGGGGCCGGGGCCAGTCTGCGTTCCCGTCCGTCGGGGGTGACGAGATGGACCCGGGTGACGCCGTACAACCCGGCGTCGACCTCGATCCTCCCTCCGGGGACGGTGAAGGTGGCGGGCATCTCGGCCGTGCTGGTGCGCTGCCCGTCCCGGTAGAGCCGGGCGCGGTGATCCTCGGTGGTGCGGGTCTCGACGGCCCAGACGGCTGGGCCGTCGGGGTCCGGCAGCGTGATCGTGTGGACGGTGCGGCTCAGTGCCTGGTGGAGCCGAACGGGTCGGAGGGCCATCGTCACCTTCTCCTGTCTGCGGGAACGGGGTCCCGAGCGGGTCAGAGGCTGCATCGGGCATCGGCCGGCGGGGTCTCGAGGTCGAGGAGATAGGCGTTGACCGCATCGTCGACGCACGCGCTGCCACCGAGGAGGTAGGCGCCGTGCTGCTTGCCGTCGACGGTGAGCAGGCTCGCGCCGAGGGTTCGTGCCATGGAGACGCCACCCGGATACGGCGTCGCGGGATCGCCGGTGAGCGACACGACGAGCGCCTCGGGCAGGCCCTCGAGATCGGCGGGGAGCCACGGGACGTCGCGTGTCGGCGGGGCGGGCCACGCCTCGCACTCGCTGTGGTGGGTCCCGGCCGTCAGCAGGTCGATGCCGAACATCGGTGCGACGTTCGCGACCTCGCGCGCGTGCGCGGTCTGCTCCTCCGGTGTCAGGCGGGGCCAGTCCATGCAGCGCACGGCGATGTTCGTATCGATGTCCGTGGTGTAGACGCCGTCGGCGGTACGGCTGTAGAAGCCGTCGCGCAGGGCGAGGATCTCCTCGGCCCGCCCCGCGTCGAGCGCGGTCAGAGCGGAGATCAGCGTGGGCCAGTGGGCCTCCGCCGCCAGGCCCGCCGTGATCCCGAGGTAGACGTCCCAGACGCTCACGTCCCTGCCGTCGGCGGTGGGCACCGGCGTCCCGACCAGCGGCGCGACGATCTCGTGCAGACGCTCGTTCGCCGCCGCGGGATCGGGCCCGAGGACACAGTCGGGTGACCGGGCGCAGAGCGCGGCGACCTCGTCGAACCGGGCCTGGGAGGCGGTGAACTGGGCGAGGCGGAGCTCGCTCGGTGTCCAGTCGGGCCCGACGGCGCTGTCGAGCACGACGGCACGGACCTTGTCGGGGTGCGCGGCGAGGTACATGGCGCCGATCTCGGAGCCGTAGCTGTAGCCGAGGAAGGTCAGCCGCTCGTCGCCGAGGACCTCCCGCATGATGTCCATGTCACGGACGACGTTCGCCGATCCGGCGTTGACGAGGTTCTCGACGCCTCCGGAGCCCTCGATGCAGCGCTGCGCGTGGTCCACCGCCTGCTCGGCGCTGGTGATGTCGTACACGGCGCCGAACCGGGGCACGTCCCCTGCGTCGTACTCCTCGTCGGTGTAGCAGTCGAGGGCCGGGGTCGACGCCCCGATCCCGCGCGGGTCGAAGCCGACGATGTCGAAGCGCTCGGCGACGGGACCGTTCTGCCACTGGGGCAGGAAGGACGCCACGAAGCTGGTGCCGGATCCGCCGGGGCCGCCGGGGTTGATCAGCAGTGATCCCTCGGCCTCTCCCCGGGCGGGGAGACGGGTGAGGGCGATCCGTGCCCTCTCCCCCGCCGGGGCGTCGTAGTCGAGTGGGACCTCGACCGACGCGCACTCCAGTGCGGGGTTCGCGAACAGCTCGGCGTCCGCGGCGTTGGTCGCGGTGTCGGTGCAGCTGCCCCAGTCGAGTTCCTGCGTCAGGTAGGCGGCCATGTCCGCCTGCCCAGCGGGCTCCGGCGGGGTCGCCGACGTGCAGGCCGCCGACAGGACGAGGGGGATGACGGTGAGGGCCACGGCGAGACGCGGCACGGTCCGTCGCGATCGGTGCGGGCGTCGGCGATACGAGGACATGTCTCTCCTGGGGCGGGTCCGGGTGCGGCGGCGATGTGCGTCCGGCCGGGTCGACGACCTGCAGGTACGGAAGGACCTGCCGACCGTGACCGGGATGCGCCGGACGCGGACCGCTGTGGGCTCGACGGCGGCGCGGCCGGGTGGGTGCTACGCCCGGACCGAAGCGGTTTCTAGCATGAACGTGCTAGAAACATAGCATGCTCATGCCACATCGGGCGATAGAGTGGGGCCATGCCCAGACGCGTGGACCCGGATGCCCGGCGAGCGCAGGTCGCCGACGCCGTGATCGACGAGATCGCGGCGCACGGACTCCGCTCGGTGACCCTCGCCCGGATCTCCGCACGCTCCGGCCTGGCCATCGGGAGCATCCGGCACTACTTCGGCGACAACCTGCGGGAGGTCATGTCGTTCACGTTGGGCGTCCTGCTCCAGCGCGCGGAGCACCGCAACCCGGGGCTCTCCGGGGATCCGGCGAGCCGGGTCGCCGAGCTGGTCGTCCTCGTCGCACCCACCAGCGAGCAGGAACGCAAGGAGAACATCGCACTCGTCGAGTACCGGGTGATGGCGCGCACGGACCCGGGGTTCGCAGCCGAGGTCGCCGCGACCTCGCTCGCGGCCGCGGAGGCGATCCGGTCGCTCCTGCGCTCGGCACTCGCCGACCGTGTGATCGACGAGGAGGCACTGCACCGCGAAGCGCTCCTGCTGCTCACCCTGGTCGAGGGCTTCTCGCTCGGTTCGGCACTGAGCCCGGCCCCGCTGCAGGAGGCCGACGTCCGCGCCGTCGTCACGGACACCCTGCACCGCATCCGTGATGCCTACCCACCTCGGCGGGAGGCACCGGCGGAGCGCTCGGGGACCTGAGCCGCCGACGATCACCACGCGGGCGAGCGGCGCATCATCGGCCCGTGAACCCGCTGCGCCGCGCGCTCACCGGTCCTTGAGCCGGCTCCGGTTGGCCGCGAGGACCTCGTCCGACAGGTCCGGGGCGACGTCGGCCACCGCCCGGGCGAGCAGGAGCGCGCCGACCATCTGGCTGAACAGTGCCACCGCCTGCTCCCTGGCCTCGGCCGGGGTGATCTCGGTACCGATCTCGCGGCCGCACTCGATCACCATCTCCGCGATGGCGTCGAAGTAGCCGTCCAGACCGCGGCGGTACTCGGCCTGCGCGCCGGCACCGTGCCGTCCCGCGTCGGAGACGAGTGCGGCCGAGGGACATCCGGCTTCGGGGTGGTCCCGGTGCTCGGCGTCGACGTACTGGTCGATCATGCCGTCCAGGGCGGCGCGCGCCGAGCCGGGGTGTGCCGCACGGAGGCCGTCGAGCACCGCCAGCGAGTCGATGAAGCCCTGATGCAGGACCTCGACGGCGAGGTCGCTCTTGGACGCGAAGTGGTTGTAGAAGCCGCCGTGGGTCATGCCCGCCGACTTCATCAGTCCGTCGATACCCGTCCCGTCGATGCCGCGCAGCCGGAACCCCTCGCCCGCCGCGGCCAGGATCCGCTCGCGGTTGCGCTGCTTCTGCTCCCGTGTGACGCGGGGCATGTCGACCACCTCCCAGGCCAGGACCCCGGCCGAGTCTAGCCGACTTTCGATGATGGCCACCATCAAAACTGGCCGTCCGGCTTGACGGCACCCACCTCCGGTCGTGTAGTTATTGATGTCGTCCATCATCAAAGGAGGGGTTCTCGTGCGGTTCGGAACCATCGGCGCCGGGACGGTCGCGCAGGCCGTGGCCGCTCATCTGGTGAGGGCGGGGCACACCGTCACCCTGAGCAACAGCCGCGGCCCCGACTCGCTGCGCGATGTCGTGGCGCGACTGGGGTCGTCGGTGCGGGCAGCGCCGGTCGAGGACGCCGCGCGGGCCGACATGGTGTTCCTGACCGTGCCGTGGCCGCGGGTCGGCGACGCACTGGCCGGGCTCCCACCCTGGGACGGCCGCATCCTGGTGGACACGACCAACCGGATGCCGGAGTCGGCGGACGTCGATCCCGGTGCGGCGACGCCGAGCGAGCTCGTGGCGGCGCTGGCCCCCGGCGCACGCGTGGTCAAGGCGTTCAACACGCTCTACGCCCGCTACATCGCCGCCGACCCCCGGCACCCGGAAGGGCGGCAGCTGCTGTTCCACGCCGGCGACGACACCGCGGCCAAGGCCACGTTCCACGAACTCGCCGACCGCATCGGGTTCGCCCCGGTCGACGCCGGACCGCTGCGCGACGGCGGACGGCTGATGCAGGTCGGCGGCCCCCTCTCGGCCCTGCACGCCCTGCGCCAGGACCCGGACGGAGAGGCGTGGTGAAGGCACTCGCCTACGAGCGGGCGCACCTGCTCGACGCGTTCGCCATCGATCTGGTCGACGTCGCCGAACCGCGGCTGCGGGCCGGTGACCTGCTGGTCGAGGTGCGGGCGATCGGTATCAACCCCGGCGAGGCCGCGATCCGGCGGACCCGCAGTGCGCCGCCGGGCGGTCGGGTCGTCCTCGGATGGGAGTTCGCGGGCGTCGTCGTCGCGACCGGGCCCGCGGCCACCGGGTTCGCGGTCGGGGACCGGGTGATGGGCACCGGCGACATCACCCGCGACGGGAGCTGGGCCGAACGCGTCGCGGTCGACCACCGGGTCGTCGCCCCGATCGCCGACGAGCTCACGTTCGCCGACGCCGCATCCCTGCCGATCGGCGTGCTCACCGCGTGGGAGGCGCTCGTCCGCGATGGCGACGCACTGCCCGCCGGCGTCGGGAACGTCCTGGTCGTCGGCGCTGCGGGCGGTGTGGGCTCGATGGCCACGCAGCTGCTGGCGACGTGGACGCAGGCATTCGTGATCGGCACGGCGTCGCGGCCCGAGTCACGGGAGTGGACCACCGCCTTGGGGGCCGACCTCGTCGTCGACCACCACCGCGACCTCGCCGCCCAGCTGCGCGACGCCGGGGTCGGCCCCGTCGACCTCGTGCTGTCCACCTCGGACACCGGCAGCCGGCTCACCTCGTACGTCGAGCTGCTGCGCCCGTTCGGACACCTCTCCTTCGTCGACGCGCCGGGGCGCTGGGACCTGGAGGCGGTCGCCGTCAGGTCGCTGTCGCTGCACGGCGAGATGGTGTTCAGCACGATCGTCACCGGCGGCGACGCCGCCCGTCAGGGCCGGATCCTCGCCCGCGCGGCGGGCGACGTCGTGGCGGGCCGCCTGCGTCCGATCGGGACGACGACGCTGCAGGGACTGACCCCCGAGGCCATGCGGGCCGCACACACGCTCGTCGAGAGCGGCCGGAGCGTCGGCAAGACCGTGATCACTCTCTGACCCCGGCCCGCAGGGTCCGGGACCCACCGACGGAAGGAACGACCCGGCATGACACCGAACCTGCTGGACGGCGAGTACGTCCCCAGCTCCGATCCCACCACCCGCGACCAGGTCGAGCTCTACGAACGCACCGACGGCCGGGAGGGTGCGACCATGCTGGGCGGCCCCGTCGTCGTCCTGACCACCCGCGGGGCACGGTCGGGCACGCTGCGCAAGACCCCCCTGATGCGGATCGAGCGCGGCGGCGTCTACGCCCTCGGCGCGTCGGCCGGTGGGCAGGCCCGGCACCCGAGCTGGTTCCACAACCTGACCGCCCACCCGACGGTGCAGCTGCAGGACGGGGCGCGCCGGGCGCTGATGACCGCGCGCGTCGCCGAGGGCACCGAACGCGCGGACTGGCTCGCCTACGCCGACGGGCTGTACCCGTTCTTCGCCGACCTGCGCGAGCGCGCCGCCCTGACCGGTGACCGGGAGGTGCCGGTGGTGCTGCTCGAACCCGTCACGGACTGACCCGTCGAGGAGTCCCGGCACGGAGCCGGCGGTCACGGGGCCGACCGCGAGTTGCTCGACGGTGGCTCCCCCACCAGGACCGCGAACCCGTCCAGGTGCCGGGCCAGGCTGTAGTCGAACAGCTCGTCGACGTCGGGGACGACCTGCTCATGAACCTGCGCCAGCAAGGGGAAGCGCCCGTCGGCGAACAGCGCGTCGGTCCGTGCACGCTGCGCTTGCCGCCACCGGCCCAGCGACACACCTGTCTCCTGCTCGGCCTCCACCTCGTCCGCTGTGGACAGTGCAGCGTTGATCACCAACGAGTGCAGCGCGAGCGCCTCCTGCATCCGCGTGCGCAGTGACAGGCCGAGACCCTCGAGCGCCCGCAGGGTCCACTCGGTGTGCGCCATCATGTTCGGCGCCATCGAGGGCCGGGTGAACGACACCGCTCGGGGCAGCCACAGGTGTCGCCGGCACAGCCCCCACTGCCACCGCGCGATCAGCTCCAGTCTGGCTCGCCAGCCGTCGGGCCCCGGGTCGGGGAGTTCCAGCTCCCCGAAGACCAGGTCGGCCATCTCGGTCATCAGATCGTCCTTGTTCGCGATGTGGCGATAGAGGGACATCGCCCCCACGCCGAGCTCGGCGGCGACCCGCCGCATGGACACCGCGCCCGCACCCTCGACGTCGGCGATCGCGACAGCGGTCCGCAGCACGTGCTCGCGACTGAGCGCCTGCCTCGCTCCGCCGGCCGGACGCGGCGGGAACGGCCGGGAAGCGGACGGCTGCGCCCGGCCCGGCCGGCGCGGCCCGTTCGTGCGGGCGCTGACGACGGTGCCGGAGCCCACCTTCGCCTCGACCAGGCCCTCGTCGCGCAGGACAGCAAGAACCTTCGTCGCGGTCGCGATCGCGACGTTCCACCGGTCGGCGATCTGCCGGATGGACGGGATCCGGTCCCCCGGCCTCAGATCACCGGATCGGATCCGGGCGGCGAACTCCCCGGCGATCCGCCGGTAGAGCGGCTCCGGCTGAGCGTCCTCCGACATGCGGACCTCCTGAGCGTCGTCGTCGACAGCGGCGGAAGTGCACTAGTTCACTTCCGCCGCACTAGTTCACTTCGCAGAGGCGTTTGAGCACGATTTATTGACCGGCTCACATCCTCGTGGAGACAGTGTACGCGTAGTTCGCTACAGCGTACGCAGTCAGCGACCGGGGCTTCGCCACCCGGCGGTCTGCCCCGCACCACCCGCCGGACCGGAAAGGACATCCCCATGCTCACCGTCGCCGAGGAAGTCGTCCTCATCGCCCTCGACGAGGACACCGGCAGGGGCGGGACCCGCCTCGGCCTGGACTGGGCCGTGGCCGGTGCGGTCGTCGTCGAGCTGGCCCTCGCCGAGCGCATCGCCGTGGGGGACGACGACGTCGTCACGGTCGTGGACCCGGCTCCGACAGGGGCCGGGCACCTCGACACCGTCCTCGCCGAGGTCGCGGGCCGGGTGAAGGTCTCGACGCTGTTGCGACGGACGCGCGCCGGGGCGCCGGGGCGCGCCATCGCCGCGCTCGTCGAACGCGGTGTGCTCCGGCGCCGACGCGGCCGGCTGCTCGGTCTCGTCCCGGCGCATCGCTACCCCACACAGGACTCCTCGGCCGGATCCGAGATCCGCAGCAGGCTCGCCGACGCCGTCCTCGACGGGCACGAGCCCGACGAGCGCACCGCTGCCCTGATCGGCGTGCTGCACGCCGCGAGGCTGTGGCGCCGCGCGCTGCCCACCGGTCACCGGAGGCAGGTCCGCACACGGATGGGCGACATCGCCACGGGGCAGGCCGTCGGTCCCGCAGTGCGCACGGCCATCGCCCGGACGAAGGGCGCCATCGCCGCGATGGCCGCATCGGGCTGAACCGACCGAACAGACGGACAGGAGCGACACGATGGTGACCGACATCGACACCGACTACCTCGTGATCGGCGCAGGTGCGACCGCGATGGCGTTCGTCGACACGGTGCTGACCGAGTCGCGGGCGACCGTCACCATGGTCGACCGCTACGACCGACCCGGCGGGCACTGGACCATCGCCTACCCCTTCGTACGGCTGCACCAACCGTCGGCGATGTACGGCGTGAACTCCCGCCCGCTCGGCGAGGACCGGGTCGACCGGACGGGCTGGAACGCCGGGATGTACGAGCTGGCGGGCGCCGCCGAGATCTGCGACTACTTCGACCAGGTGATGCGCCGGACGTTCCTGCCGTCCGGGCGGGTCTCCTACTTCCCGATGGCCGAGTACCGGGGTGGCGGACGGTTCCACGTGACGACCTCGGGCACCCGGTACCGGGTGACCGTGCGGCGCAGGATCGTGGACACCACCTACCAGGGCGTCACGGTGCCCGCGATGCGGCCGCCGGCGTTCCCGGTCGCCGACGGGATCCGAGTCGTGCCGCCGAACGAGTTGCCCGCCGTTCGCGAGCCCTCCGACCGCTACGTCGTCGTCGGAGCGGGCAAGACCGGGATCGACGCCTGCCTCTGGCTGCTGGAGCAGGGCGTCGACCCCGCCGACCTGACCTGGATCATGCCCCGAGCGCCGTGGCTCATCGACCGTGCGACGGTGCAGCCGATGCCGCTGCGCCGCCCCGCGGACATCGCGGCGGACCACGCCGCGAAGCACTCCGCGATCATGGGCGCCGAGTCGGTAGGCGACCTCTTCGACCGGCTCGACGCGGCGGGAGCGCTGCTGAGGATCTCCCCGGACGAGCGGCCGACGGCGTTCCGCTGCGCCACCGTCTCCCGGGCCGAGCTGGAACAGCTGCGCAGGATCTCCGACGTCGTCCGCCTCGGCCGGGTCACACGCATCGACCCGACGGCCATCGAACTCGACGGCGGCACGCTCCCGACCGGCCCCCAGGTGCTGCACGTGGACTGCACCGCCGACGCCGTGAAGCAGCTGCCCGTCGTACCGATCTTCCAGGACGGACTGATCACCCTGCAGCCGGTCCGCGCGTGCCAGCCGGTGTTCAGCGCCGCACTCGTCGCACACGTGGAGGCGACCGGTCCCGACGACACCGTGCGCAACGAACTCTGCCCCGTCACCCCCTACCCGAGCAGCGACGTGGACTGGCTCCGGTTCGCCCTCTCGGCGAACGCGGAACAGCTGCGCTGGGCAGCGAACCCGGACATCGACGCCTGGCTGCGCGCCTCCCGCCTGCATCCGGATCTCGCCCCGCCGATGCCGGACGACCCGGCCGAACGCGCGGTCGTCGAACAGGCGGCCACGGCCATGGCGAAGGCCCAGAACGCGAAGCTCGACGAGCTCCTGCACACACGACGGTCGCTGCCCCCACCGGGACCGCACCACCCGACACGCAGAGAGGCGGCCACTGGATGAACCGGTCAGGGAACCGGCGGTGGAACCGGGCGCCCTGGACGCTCGCACTGCTGACCACGGTGTGCGCGGAGCTCACCTTCACCGCGGTCGCGGTGCCGTTCACCTGGCTGCTGGTGCCGCTGCTGATGGTGATGTACGGCGCCGGTGTCCTCGTGCTCCGCGAGGCGACCGTGCGGGCCGGTGGCACCTGGCCGAGCCTCGTACTGCTGGGCGTGGCCTACCAGGTCGCGGAGGACGGCCTGGGCCTGCAGGCCCTGACCAGCCCCCGGATGTACGGCGCCGCCGACTGGGGATTCCGGGCGCTCGGCGTGAACTGGACCTACTGGGAATCCCAGGTCGGCGTGCACGTCGTGCTCAGCGTCCTCGTTCCGATCACCCTCACCGACCTCCTCTTCCCGGCACAACGGGACCGGCCCTACCTCGGCAACCGGGGCCTGGCCGGCGCGGGCTCCCTCGCGGTCCTGGGTGTGCTCGGGCTCCGCCACCTGATCTCGGCGACCGAGGACCCCGGCTACCGGACCCCCTGGGGCTTCACGCTCCTGTTCCTCGCACTCATCGCGACGCTCGGCGTGGTCGCGCTGGTGGTCCTCCCCCGCCGCGGCGTCACCGCCCGCGTTCGCGGGGCCCGGAAGACGCCCCACCCGACCCTGGTCGGAGTCGTGTCCGGGTACCTGACCATGGCGTTCCTCACCACGCTGCTCCCGCTCGGCCTCGGCCCCACGATGCTGCTCGGCGACCTGATGTCCCCCGCCCAGCGGCTGGTCGTCGGCCTGATGACCGCCGGCCCGTTCGGCTGGCTGCTCCTGCGTTGGCAGGCATCGCCCGGGTGGAGTGACCGGCACCGGATCCGGCTCATCGGCGGCATCCTCGTGTCGCACACCGCGTTCATGATGCCCGCGTCACCGACCGCCGCACTCGTCGGATCGGTCGCGATCGTGACACAGGTGTACCTGCTGGCACGTCTCGCCGAGCACCTCCGGCGGCGGAGAGCCGCGGCTGCCGATCCCCGCGACGAGCATCCGCTGAGCCGGCCGGAATGACCACCGTCATCAGCGACCTCGCCTGCCCGGTCGCGCTCCCGGCTCCTCGTCCCGCCGCACGCCACGACAGTTCGGACGCCGTCGACGCGGCCGCCGGCCGGCCGATGACGTCCACATCGATGACCCCCAGCCCCTCGGGGGCAGAGGGCGACGGCTTCTCGGCGCCTGGCCCGGAGTCGTGCCCATCGATCACGCGCGCGGCCGGGCGCAGAGTCGACCGGATGTGAAGGACAGTGTCGTGACCGACGGTCGGGCGTCCACCTCCGGAGCCACCTCGGATCCCCAGGACAAGAAGTCGGTCGGAACCGATCCGCACCCGCCCACCCTGCTGCGCAGCAGCGCCGCGGAGGCGCTGGGAACCGCCCTGCTCGTCATCGGAGGAGTCGGCACCGCCGTGATCGCCGGGGACACCGTGGGAGACCTCGGTGTCGCTCTCGCGTTCGGCCCATCCGCGGCTGGGCGAGAACGGGGATCGCGATCGGTGTCGTGTTGAGCGTGGCTCATCCGGTCGCCATCCCGATCGACGGCACGTCGGTGAGCCCGGCGGCTTCTGCACTCACCCTCACCGGTACGTGACACGAGTCACCATCTCGGCGCGTGAGGATCGGGGGCCGGGAGTCGTCAGAACTGTCGGATGGCCGTTGCGGACGAGATGGCCGGCATCGCACACGACGCCGGCCCGAGCGCCCGCACCGTCGTCCACCGCCGCGGACGCCTGCGCTGTCTGCCGTGGCACGACCGTCACCCGGCTCGATCGGTCCGGGGACCGGCGACACATCCGTCAGACGACAGGAGAACGACGATGAGCTTCACCGACAAGGCGAAGAACAAGGCCCAGGACGCGGTCGGCAAGGCCAAGGAGAAGGTCGGCGACGTCACCGACAACGACGACCTCAAGCGCGACGGGCAGGCCGACCAGGCCGAGGCCGCCGCCAAGCAGGCCGGCGAGAAGGCCAAGGACACCGCCAAGAACGTCAAGGACACCTTCACCAAGGACTGACCGCGACACCTCCGAGCAGCGCACATCCCCTTCGCTCCGACGGAGCCACCCGGGACCGAAGCTCGGCCTGCGGCATTCCTCTCGCGGTACGGGGCCCGTGCTCTCCAGGGACCACGGGCCCCGCCACCGCCTTCGCCCGTCGCTCCCGAACACCAGGTCTCGCCGCCGGCCTCGCACGGGCACCGCGCACACCCCGCCGGGTGCAGCCCTCCGCCACCGCGACCGGCGCGCCGCAACGGCCCGCCGCTCTCCGCACCGGCCTGCCGACCGACGACCGCGGACCCAGGGACCCGGCCCGCACGCCCGTCACCTGCAGGGGTCCGGATGCGGCAGAAGGCGGAGGACCACTCGGCCATCATCCAGGAGAGGTGTCATGTCTGACCCGGACCCGGACCCGGACCCACGACGCCAGCGTGCGCAGAGCCACCGCCGCCGTCCGAACGGCCCGCCGCGATGACCGGCGCCTCCCGACCACACCCCGACCACCGGCGCAGCGACCACACCGTCGCCGAGACCGATCGACCAGCACGCCCCGGCCGGTCCCCTGCCGGCGCAGGCCCCGGCCGCAACGCCGACCAGATCGACCACCAGGCCGACGCCTGGCTCGTCGGCAAGGCCCAGCTCGGCTCCATCGAGGCCTACGAGGTCCTCATCCGGCGCCACCGCGACCGCATCCACCGCATCGCGCTGCGCATGCTGGGCAACCGCGACGACGCCGAGGACATCACCCAGGACGTGGTCATCCAGGTCTGGACCGCACTGGCGGGCTTCGCCGGTGACAGCATGTTCACCACCTGGCTCTACCGGATCGTGGTCAACCGCTGCATCACCCACCTCAAGCGCCGCCGCCATGACACCCCCCTCGAGGATCCCGACCTCGTCAGGTCCCCCGGCGCCGACGCCCAGGCCGAGGCACGTGACCGCCTGCGCGCGGCGCTCGCCGCGCTCGCCGGGCTCCCGGCCGACCAGCGCGCCCCGATCGTGCTGATCGACATCGAGCAGCTCAGCTACGACGAGGCGGCGAGCATCCTCGGCGTCTCCGAACCGACCGTCCGGGGACGCCTGTCCCGTGGGCGCCGACAGCTCGCCGAGACCATGCGGGAGTGGACATGACCAGCCACGAGCACGACCGCACAGGGGACCAGGCCTCCGGCGGCGGACACATCTCTCTGCGGCCGGACCTGCTGCCCTGCGCCCGGTCCCGCGACGATCTGCTCGACCAGGTCGCCCGCGGCGACGCCGCCACCCTCGACCCCCACCAGAACCACTGTGTCCACTGCCAGGCGGCCCTGGCCGAGTTCGACCGGCTGTGGTCACCGCTGCGCGAGCTCGCCGCGGAACAGGTCGACACCCCCGAGGCCGGGATCGACGCCGCACTCGCGCGGATCCGCGGAGCGGTCGAGGACACCGACTACGCCACCCTGCGCGGCCCGCAGGGCACCACCCGCGTCGCGGCCCGGGTCGTGGTCGTCGCCGCCCGTCACAGCGCCCAGGAGGTACCCGGCGTCCGCGTCGCGCTGAGCAGGGACCTCACCGGCTCCCACCAGGACACCGACTCCGAGGTCCACGTCGGAGTCGCCGGCACCAGCACCGTCATCGAGATCACTCTGGCCGCCGACTACGGCCGCTCACTGCACCAGCTGGCCGCGGACGTCCGCCGCGCCGTGACCGACCGCGTACGACAGCTCACCGACCTCGATCCCACCCAGATCATCGTGATCATCGACGACGTCCTCGACTGACCCGGTCATCGTGACCCACGTCATCGGTGAGCGGCGTGAGGACCGGTCCCGCGCGATGTCCGAGCTCATGACCACCGACCACGACCGACACCCGAGGAGCTGCTGCATGTGGGTCCTGCTGTCCCGCCACCTACGCACCTGGGCGATCTTCGCGATCGCCGTCCCGCTGCTCAGCCGCGTCCTGGGCGCACTCGGACGCGCCATCGAACGCCGCCACGGCCCCTCCGCGCTGACCCACGTCCTGACCTGGGCACAGCGCCTGCTCGCCCGCCGAGCCCGCGGTCCGCTCGCCACCGGCACCACGCCCCCCGGTACCGGCGACCGGACACACGGAATCCACGCACCGGCGCCGGACCGATCCCCCCAGCAGCCGCAGCCGCGGCCGGTCACCGACACACAGCCCTGACCGCAGCACTCCGCACGAAGCGCCATCAGCGTGGTGCGCTCACAGATACGGACACATCATGGGAATCCTCGGATGGGTCGTCGTCGGCCTCGTCGCCGGCGCCCTGGCCACACTGGTCATGCCGGGCAAGGACCCCGGCGGCATCCTCGTCACGGTCATTCTCGGCATCCTGGGCGGGCTGCTCGGCGGATTCGTCAGCTCCCGGCTCTTCGGGATCAGCACCGGCGCCTTCTTCGACCTCCGCACCTGGATCATCGCGCTGATCGGCTCAATCGTCCTGCTCGTGATCGACCGCTTGGTCATCGGCCGCCGAACCCGCCGGTGACCGGAACAGCCCGATGGTTCCAGCCCGGACACCACCGGCCCCGGACCAGCTGCACCGTCCCGCCGCGAGTGGTGAGCCCGTGACCCGGCCCCGGCCACATACCCACGTCATGCTCGTCGAGAAGCGGGAGCACCCCACCGGAGCCGTACTGCTCACGATCCACGGCGAGATCGACGCCGCGACGAGCCCGGCACTGGAACGCCGCTTACGCGACTACAGCGGAACCACCGACCGGGTCGTGCTCGACCTGCGCGAGGTCACCTTCCTCTCCGTCCACGCCATCACCATGCTCACCGCCACGCACACCCACGCCGCGAGGCGTGGCACCGCCCTGCAACTGATCGTCGGGCGGGGCAGCCCCGTCGAGCGGGCCCTGCTGGTCACCGACCGCCTCCATCCGTCGCCACTCGCGATCACGATCACGATCACCGACGAGCGTTGACCGGCACGACCCGGCAGAACCGGCCCGGCACGGCACTACACCCCGGCGCCACCGCGACCCCCACGCTTCGAGATCACCCTCGCCCACCGGGCCACCGTCGCGGCCCTCTCGGCACACCGGCTCTGCCACTACGCCCTACCTCGCATCACCAACCCTGCGTCGCCTCCACGGCGACCGCACCCGTGCCGTGCTCGTCCCCAGCGACCACCGCCAGCGGAGACGACCGTTGATCAGCAGAACCTGCCACCGGAAGCGCGGGTCAGACGTGCGACTTGCTCAAGAGCTGATCGAGGAGGCGTGCCGATCCGAGGCCTCGCCAATCGTCCCGGACGGCCCGCCGGCCCCGGGGGCCCGCGCGGTCCTGCAGACCGCGCTGGACACCGAGATGACCGAGCACCTGAGCTGCGACCCCGAAGGTCGTTCGGTTTCGCGCGGCGACAACCACCGCAATGGGAGTTCGCGAAGACGGTGCGCATCGAGATCGGGCCCGTCGAGGTGAAGGTCCCGCGGAACTCGGCGAGGTCTTTGGCGCCACCGTGCCGCAGGGGTTGGCCTCGGAGGTCACCGACAAGGTGGTCGACGAAATCACCGCCCGACGGAGCCGCCCCCTCGATCGGGCCGACCCGTGGTGCTCATATACGCGCTGTACGTCCAGATCCGCGAAGGCCAGGTGGCCGACCACCCGATCTACGTCGTGATCGACATCAACTGCGACGGCGCGCGAGACGTGCTCGGGCTCCGGGTCGGCACCGGCCCGGTGGGGACCGGGTGTCACCGGCCGATGACTGAGAGGTCTCTGAGCTCGGACCACATCTGTTGCCAGGTGACGGTCGGATAACCCGACGAATACCGCAGGCCCCGAATACCGCACCAGTACCAGCCCTCCTGCCGGCGAACTGAGTCGTCCCCGGAGTGGTCGGACCCCACGATCTGGAGTCAGGTGCTGCTCTCGGTGAGTCGAGAGGTCGACTCCGCCCAGCCACGTAGGTGCGACGTCGTGTTTCCGCCCCCAGTTGGGCCAGACGGCCTTCTTGCGGCTTGACGACGCGCTCGCACCGGCTGAGTCGCGACGACTCAGCGGGCCGGCGTCCCGCCGAGCGCCCCGAGCACGCCGAGCCCGGTCCGGATCGGGTCGAGGACCAGGGGCAGGTCCGGGTCCCGGACGGCGGTGTCCACGGCCGAGCAGCCGTTGACCACCGCCGTCACCCCGGCGGCGCGGGCCGCGAGCAGGGCCGGGCGCATCGCCTCGTCCCAGCGCGCGGCGTCGTCGATGTCGGTCACCTGCAGGTCCAGCACAGCGACCTCGTCGAAGCTTCCGGCCCAGCCGTAGGCGGTGACCCGATCCAGAAGCTCGTCAGCGATCGCCCGGTTCCGGGCCACGGCGCCGACGCGGTGCCCGGCGGCCACCGCGGCCCCGACGGTCAGCCGGAGCAGACCGAGTGCGGGCCGCCCGCCGAGCCGGCCGCCGTCGACCGGGACTCCGGTGTCGAGCACGCAGTCCGGCAGCACGGCGTCGCCCGCGGGGGCCGCCGACAGCGCGGCGGCGACGAGCTCCTCCGAGTGCCGCACCTGGTCCGCCGTGTCCAGCGCGCGGGGGCCGTCGGGGGCCAGGTCGGACAGGACCACCCGGACGCCCGCGGGGGCGAGCGCGTCGTAGCGGGCCTGCCGCCGGGCCACCTCGGCCGATCCGACGATGATGGGGGTGACGGCATGGACGAGCATCGGGTCCTCCTCATCGGCCGGGGATCGCCGCGCCGAGCGCGCGCAGCGCCTCCCCGGCGTCGGGCGTGGTGGGCAGTGCGGCACAACGGGTGCGGAGGTCGGCCATGGTGTCCGGTGAGCCGAGCAGCGCACCGAGGACGCGGTCCCGGTCCCGCGAGGTGAACGGGTGGTGTGCGGCGTCGCCGACCGGGTTCGGGCGCTCCGCGACCAGCGGCCCGGCCGCCGTGGTCACGGTGACCCGGGCCGGGCGCTCGGTGGGTAGCCGCGCGTCCAGGTCCGCGGCCGCGCGCACCGTGATCCGGCGGGCCAGGTCCGCGGTGGCCGGGTCGGCCAGTGCGTGCGGGGAGGTGTCGGCCGGGGCCATCCGGCCCCGGCGCAACGCGGTCGCGACGGCGAAGGGCAGCGAGAACATCGCGGCCAGTGGGGTCGGCCAGGACGTGCGGTCGAGCTGCGCGCCGAGCGAGTGCACCTCGACCAGCACCTGCTCGACCTCACCGTCCACGCGATCGCGCAGGTCCAGGGCGGCGTCGACGGCGGCGTGGGTGAACGAGCAGGACGAGTGCTGCTTGAAGTAGCCGCCGAGGACCTCCCAGCCGTCCCCGCCGTCCAGGAGGTCCGGGTCCAGGGTGCCCAGCAGGTCGCCGAGCGCGTCGGCGGTCACGCCGGTCGGGTGCCCGGTCCCGGACGCGGCCAGCCGGGCCGCGGCGAGACCGGACTGGTTGGCCGCGCCCATCCAGAGGTCGCGGACCGGGTTGCCGTCCAGCGCGGCGGCGAAGGGCCCGGCGACCGGCAGGCCGCCGCCGGCGTCGATCGCGGTCGCGGTGTCCGTCGCGGACAGGCCCAGGACGCGGGCGCAGCCGGCCGCCGCCCCGGCGACGCCCCAGTTGCCGTGCGGGTGGGTGCCCGGCCGCAGCCGGGTGGCCCGGCCGAAGCGGGCGGCGACCTCGTAGGCGGCGAGCAACGCGCAGCACAGCTCCTCGCCCGGGACCCGGTGGCGCGCGGCCAGCGCGAGGACCGCCGGGAACCCGTGCGCGGCCGGGTGGCCGCCGGCGAGCCGGTGCCCGTCGTCGAGCTCGAGCCGGACCGAGGCGGTGGCGTTGAGCCAGGCGGCGGCGTCGACGGCGACCTCGCGGCCGGTCCCGAACAGCGGGGCGGGCCCGGC